>NZ_SMKB01000182.1:0-14633 GCF_004348575.1 Actinomadura sp. 7K534 | reverse complement strand
CGCCGGAGGGGCGGGGGAGGGGGCGAGGGCGTCCACGGGTCTCCTTCAGGTCGGCAGGCCGAGGGCTCGGACGGTGAGGGCGTCGAGGGTATCGAGGAGCCGTCCGGCGTCCGCGTGGTCCCCCTGGACGAGCCACAGGTACAGCGAGTGGTCGACCATCGTGGCGAGCGCGCCGGCCGCCAGCTCGGGGTCGAGGTCCGCCGGCACGAGCCCCGCCCGCTGCCAGTGCTCGATCGCCTTCGCCGACCGCGCGGTCGAGGCGGCCCGGTGCTTGCGCCGCAGCTCCTGGAACTCGCCGTTGAACGTCGCGACCTGCTCGATGATCGCCATCATCTTCGCGTTGCGCAGGTAGCCCTCGTAGTAGGCGCGGTTGGCGCGGCGGACGCGGTCGGCGGGGGACGGGCCGGCCGCCGGTTCGAGGGGGTGCTCGGTCATGTCCGCGAAGAGCCGGTCGGCGAGCTCCAGGAACACCGCCTCCTTGGACGGGAAGTAGGTGTAGAAGGAGCCGTAGGCGACGCCGGCGTGCCGGGTGATGTGCGCGACGCGGGTCTCCAGGAACCCGCGCTCCTCGAACACCTCGCGCGCGGCGGCGAGGAGGCGCTCCCTGGTGCGGGCGCCGCGCTCGGTGCGCGGTGCCTGCTGCCCGCCCGGGGCGTCGCCGCTGCTCATGGCCGTGGTCCCTTCCGCCGTCTTGACAATCCGATGTTCGGAGGAACAGTATCCGAGCATCGGAAAAGTTGATATGACTGTCAAGTCAACTGCGGGAGGACGGTGACCGGGACCCGGCTTCGCGCCCGCGGTGAGGAGGTCTCATGACCGGCGGCAACACCGAGTTCGAGCTCGGTGGCATCAACCATCTGGCGCTCGTGTCGTCCGACATGAAGCGCACCATCGACTTCTACTCCGGCGTCCTCGGGATGCCGCTGATCAAGACGCTCGACCTGCCGGCCGGCCTGGGCCAGCACTTCTTCTTCGACTGCGGCGGCGGCGACTGCCTGGCGTTCTTCTGGTTCCCGGACGCGCCGGACCCCGTCCCCGGCATCTCCGCGCCCGCCGGCCGCCCCGAGCAGGGCGAGCTGCTCAGCGCCGTCGGCTCGATGAACCACGTGGCGTTCCACGTCCCCGTCGAGAAGTTCGAGGACTACCGGCGGCGGCTCAAGGAGAAGGGCGTCACGGTCAGCCCGATCCTGAACCACGACGACAGCCCGATGGGCATCTCCGCGGACGTGAACGAGGGCGTGTTCGTCCGCTCGTTCTACTTCCAGGACCCGGACGGGATCCTCCTCGAATTCGCCTGCTGGACGCGGACGTTCGACGAGTCCGACGTCTCCCACGAACCCAAGACCGCCGCCGACCGGACCATCCCGAAGGACGAGCATGCCCCGACTGCGTGAGGTGCCCCGCGCCGAGGTCACCGACGAGCTGATCCTCTTCTTCTACGACCACCTGTTCGCGCCGGACCGCGACCCGGCCGTCGACCACGGCACCGCCACCGGCTCGCCCGGCGACTGGTGGACGGTCTTCGCCCAGTCCCCGGACGTGTTCCGGCACGCGGTCAAGGGGTTCCAGCTCTACCGCAACGCCGACCTCGACCCCGTCCTCCGCGAGCTCGGCCAGTGCCGGGCCGGCTGGGCGCGCGGCAGCCAGTTCGTCTTCTCGCAGCACTGCAAGCAGATGCGGGCGCTCGGCATGCCCGAGGAGAAGATCGAGGCGATCCCGCACTGGCAGACGGCGGACTGCTACTCGCCGCTGGAGCGCGCCGTCCTCGCCTACACTGACGGCCTCGTCCTGGACGGCGGCCGCGTGGCCGACGCGATATTCGACGTCCTCCGCGAGCACCTCTCCGACAAGGAGATCCTCCAGCTCACCTACATCACCTGCATGTACGAGATGCACGCGACGATGTCGCGGGCGCTGCGGGTGGAGTTCGACGATCGTCCCGAGCCGGTCGTCGAGGTCGCGGCCCCCGAGGGCTACGGCGACCGCGACATCGCCGCCGACCTGACCGGGGGGTGAGGCCCGGGTGCCGTCCTGCGGGTCCGATGCAGGCCCGATCCGCCGCGCTTGACGGCGAAGTCGACGGCGGGAAAAGGAGCCGTGGCCCTCGTTTTTCTGGTGGCTTGAGTTTCCGCAGAAGATCAGCGGGAAATCTGGCTGCTAGAGGGAACGGAGGCGAATGGCATGGAGGTCGTTCTTGAAATGACCCTGCCGAGGAACGCCGAGAGCGCTCCGCTGGTGCGGCACACGCTCGATGCCTCGCTGCGCGGCCTCGGGGTGGCCTCGGAGATCCGTGCCGATATCGCGCTCGCATTGGGTGAGGCGTGCGCGAACGTCATCCAGCACGCGGCGAACGCGAAAGAGTACGAGGTCCGCGCGCGGATGGACGGGACGCGATGCGTCGTCGAGGTCATCGACGGGGGTTCGGTCGATGGAGCCCCGGTGGTGGGCGTCGGCGTGGCCGGTGTGGAGGCCGACTGGGGGAGTGAGCAGGCCCCGCCGCTGGCCGAGCACGGGCGGGGGCTCCAATTGATGAGGGCGTTCACGGAGGAACTGCACATCGCCGATCGCGTGCACCGGGAGGGCGCGATCGTGCACTTCGAGAAGTCGCTGGCGGTCTGACGGCGACGGCCCGGCGGAGAGGTTCCGCCGGGCCGTGCGCCAATACCTGTGGGCCGGTGCCCGTGGGCGGGTGCCCGTCAGCCGGTGACGGGCAGGTCGTGCTCGACCGGGGTCGGCGCGGGCGCGTCGGCCGGCTGCTCGGCCGGGCCGGACTTCCCGCAGGTCGCGGACGCGATCCGGACGAGCGCGGGCTTGCCCGGCAGCGGCAGTCGGAGCTCCATCGCGGTGACGGCGAGGCGGCCGTCGGCCATCCGCTCCTGCTTGTTGAGGGTGAGCGAGGTACGGCCGACGCCCTCCACGTCGACCGGGATCGTGGTGTTGGGCGGCGGGGAGGCGTCGAGGCGCTTGCCCGCGATCACGGCGCGGGCGAGGTGGGCCGAGCCGTGGCCGCCGCGGCACTTGGCGGTGACCGCGTCGGCCATGAGGTCCGCGGCCGGGACCGCGGCCTTCGCGACGGTGGACCGGGCGCGGGCGGCGGACGCGCTGACGTCCAGCGCGGACGCCTTGACGAGGTCGGTGCTCTCCTCGCGCAGCAGGCTCTTGCGGACCGTCTCCGTGGTGGAGGAGACGGCGGGCACCGGCGGGACGGACACCGGCCCGGAGGCCGTCAGCCCGTACGCGGAGCCCTCGCCCTGGGGCACGGCGCCCTGCGGGGCGGTGGCGAGGGCCGAGGCCGGGACGCTGACGAGTCCGGCGGCGAGCCCGGTCGTGACGAGCCCGGCGGCGAGGACGCCTCTGACGGCATGGCTGTAACGCATGAGTGTTTCTCCGATTTCCTTGGATCGTGGGAGTACCTGGCCGGCCGGTCAGCCGTCGATGAACACCAGGGAGCCGAGCGGGACCCGGGCGAGGGCCTTGAGCGCTGCGTCCGGCACCCGGACGCAGCCGTGCGTGACGGCCCTGCCGAACACGGAGGCGTCGGGCCAGCCGTGCAGCGCGACGGTGCCGGGACCGCCGCCGAAGGTGTCGAGGGTCGCCGAGTGGGTGCCGAGCGGCAGGACGATCGGGCTCGGCGCCTTCTCGTCCCGGGTGAGCGTGGCCATGAGGAACGTCCGGCCGGTCGGCGTCGGGGTCTCGGCACCGCCGATCGCGACCTTCCACCGGCCGACCTCCCGCGCGGACCTGAGCAGCGTGAGCCTCCGCTCGGCGAGGTCGACGCGGATCGTGTACGGGGTGCGCGCGGTCCGGACTCCGGTGCCGGAGATCCAGCCGGTGGCGCGGTTGGGCCGACTCGGCAGCAGCACCCGCCGCCAGTCGCCCGAGGTCTCGACCACGGGGACCCAGGTGGGGCCGCCCAGCTGCTTCGCGGGGAGGGTGGCGATGCGCCGCCCGTCCGGGCGGTCGAGCACGGGCACGGACCCGGCCGGGTGCACGACCAGGCCGTCGGTGGCGCCGCCGGGTGACGCGTCCTCGGGCGCGCCCTTGACGGTGGTGTACGTGGTCGCCTCGGGGACCTTGGCCGCGCGGGCCCGCCCGCCCTCTCCCGGACCGTTCTGGTCCGCGGCCGCGCCGCCCTCCTTCGCCGCCGCCGTGCCGGGTGACGAGCCGCCGCATCCGCCGAGCAGCAGCGCGGCGGCCACCGCCGGGACGAGCCCGGCGGTGACGGCGCGGCGAGAGAGCCGCGGGGGATTATTGGTCGCCATGAGCGGCGATATTAGCGGCGGGAACCCGATGCGTAGCGGAAATGGCGAAGTTTTGCGCGGCGCCGGTCCCGAGAATGGCGATATTCTCTAACATCCTGGAGAATTCGGCGTGCTCCGACTCATCCGGCAAAACGGATTATTCACGATGGATTCACGCGAGCAGCGAAACGGAGCCGCCGTTGACGTCGGGGTCGGACGCGGCGGCCTGGAACTCCGCCAGCCCCCACAGCAGCGCGGCCCGCGCGGGCGCCGGCATCGAGGCCAGTATCCGGGCCAGGTCCTCGCGCCGCCGCACCCGGAGCCGGTCGAGCAGCGCCTCCCCGTCGGCGCTCAGGCGTACCGTGACCTCGCGGCGGTCGCGGCCGTGGTCGCGGGTCAGCAGCCCGGACGCCTCCAGCCGGTCGCACAGCCGGCTCGCCGACGACACCAGCGCGCCGAGCTCCTCCGCGAGCCGGCTCACGTTGACCGGACCGCGCTCCACGACGAATAGTGCGCGTAGCTGAGTCGAGGGAACGGGTACATCTGGGGAGTTGTGCGCACTGGACCAGACGCTCGTCAGGGTCGAGGCGGCGTCGTCGAGCGCCGCCAAGGACTCCGCCGTGCCATCACTCGACGTGTCCACCATGCCTTCCACTGTTACATAAGAAGCCGTCCGGGGCATCCGGCAGGGCACGGTCCCGCGGGGCCCGCCGGGCGGCGCCGTCCCCCACCTGGCAAGGATTCCGATGTATGACGAACCGCCGGAGAAAGATTTCGCGGCGATCGCGCGGGCCCTGTGGGCCGCCGCTCCGCACGAGCTGATCGAGGTCGCGGCCGGGCTGCTCGAACGCCATGCGCACGGGACCGGCGCCGAGGTGCTGCTCATCGACTACCGGCAGGCGCACCTGGTCCGGACGGTCCCCGGCCGCCCGGAGCTCTCGGTCGACAACACCGCGCCGGGACGGGCGTTCGCCTCGCAGCGGATCGTCCGGGAACCGCCGGCCCCGGACGGCGGCCGGGTCGTCCACCTGCCGCTGACCGTGCAGGGCGAGCGGCTGGGGGTGCTGAGCGTCCGCCTCCTCGCCGGCGAGCCGCCCTGGCTGGCGGAGTTCGCCGTCGCCGCCGCCCGCGCGTTGAAGATCGCGAACCAGGCCACGGACCTGTACCGGCGCCTGCGGCGGCGGGGCAGGCTGACGGTGGCGGCCGAGATGCAGTGGGACCTGCTGCCCGCGCCGTCCTTCGACTCCGCCGAGTTCCGCTTCGCCGGGCAGCTCGAACCCGCCTACGCGGTGTGGGGCGACAGCTTCGACTGGACCTCGTCCGAGGACCGGCTGACGCTGACCGTCAGCAACGGCACGGGATCGGGGACGGAGGCGGCGGCGCTGACCGGCCTGGCGATCAGCGCGCTGCGCAACGCGCGGCGGTCCGGCGCCGGCATCGCCGAGCAGGCCGCGCTCGCCGACCAGACCCTGTTCGCGCGGCACCGCGGCGAGCGGCACATGGAGACGCTCCTGCTGGAGTTCGAGCTCGCCACCGGGCTGGTCCGGGTGGTCGACGCGGGCTCGCCGGTCATCCTGCGCATGCGCGGGAGCGCGATCGACCGCATCGGGTTCGACGCGCAGATGCCGCTCGGGATGTTCGGCGACACCGGGTACGTCACCGAGGAGTTCACCGCCGAGCCGGGGGACCGGCTGGTCGTCGTCAGCGACGGGGTGAACGACGCCCTGTCCCCGGCGGGCGAGCGGTACGGGGAGCACGCCCTGGCGCGGGCCCTGCGCCGCACCCGGCTGCAGGACCCGCCCGAGGCCGCCCGCACCGTGATCCGGCACTTCCTCGCCCATCACGGGGACGGCGAGCCGACCGACGACGCGGTGATCGTCTGCGTCGACTGGACCGGCCGGGACGGCTGAGGGCGGGCGCGGCTGAGGGCGTAGCGGCTGAGGGCGGGTGCGGCCGGCGGGTCAGCGCGGGAGCTTGACCACCGTCACGAAGAAGTCGTCGATCCGGCGGACCACGGAGATGAACTGGTCGAAGTCGACCGGCTTGGTGACGTAGGCGTTGGCGTGCAGGTTGTAGCTGCGCAGGATGTCCTCGTCGGCCTCCGACGTGGTGAGCACGACTACGGGGATGCGGCGCAGGTCATCGTCGTGCTTGATCTCCTCCAGCACCTCCCGGCCGTCCTTGCGCGGCAGGTTGAGGTCGAGCAGGATCAGGTCGGGGCGCGGGGCCTCCGGGTACTCGCCCTCCCGGCGCAGGAAGTCCATGGCCTGCTCGCCGTCGTTGACGACGTGCAGCGAGTTGTTGACCTTGTTGTGCTCGAACGCCTCCACGGTGAGCAGGACGTCGCCGGGGTCGTCCTCCACGAGCAGGACCTCTATCGGGCGCGGGCCGTCGTTCATGTATGTCCTCGCTCGTTGTTCGGTGTGCCGGCGCGTTTGCCGCCACCTGCGTGTCCGTTGTGATCGGCGCCGCCGGAGGCCACTGCCACCGGTACGCGGTCGGCCGGCAGCGTCCAGTGGAACACGGTGCCGGGCTCGTCGCCGTTGCCGTCGGGGGCGAGCCAGATACGGCCCCCGTGGTACTCGACGATCTTCTTGCAGAGGGCCAGGCCGATGCCCGTGCCCGCGTACTCGTCGCGCGGATGGAGCCGCTGGAAGATCAGGAAGATCCGCTCGGCGTAGCGGGGCTCGATGCCGATGCCGTTGTCGGCGCAGCGGAACTCCCACTCGTCCCCGGCGCGGTGGGCGTCGATGACGACGCGGGGCGGCACGCCCTCGCGGCGGAACTTGATCGCGTTGCCGATGAGGTTCTGGAAGAGCTGGGTGAGCTGGGTCCGGTCGCCGGACACCTCCGGCAGGTCGCCGACCTCGATCTCGGCGCCGGTCTCCTCCCGCAGCGTCTCCACGTTGTCCAGCGCGTGCCGGGCGACATCGTTGAGGTCGACCGACTCCTCCGGCCGCGACATGCGGCCCACCCTGGAGAAGCTCAGCAGGTCGTTGATGAGCGCCTGCATGCGCTTCGCTCCGTCCACGGCGAACGCGATGTACTGCTGCCCGCGCTCGTCGAGCTGGTCCCCGTACCGGCGCTCGATCATCTGGCAGAAGCTCGCCACCTTGCGCAGCGGCTCCTGGAGGTCGTGGCTGGCGACGTAGGCGAACTGCTC
This sequence comes from Actinomadura sp. 7K534, assembly GCF_004348575.1. Lineage (NCBI taxonomy): Bacteria > Bacillati > Actinomycetota > Actinomycetes > Streptosporangiales > Thermomonosporaceae > Actinomadura > Actinomadura sp. 7K534. The sequence goes on along the minus strand of NZ_SMKB01000182.1, from coordinate 7,229 downwards.
CAGCTCGGCGTTGGAGCGGCGCAGCTCCTCGGTCTGCTCGTCGAGCTGCCGGGTCTTGTCGACGCTGGCCCGCCACTCGTCGATGATCCGGGTGCGCATCGCGTCGATGATCGCCGCGAGTTCGTTGATCTCCGCCGGTCCGGGCACGTCCAGCGGGTGCGCGAAGTCGCCCTGGGACACCGCGCGGACCCGTCCGGTCAGCGACGACACGGGGGTCAGCACGGTCCGGCGGATCAGCATCGCGAGGGCGAGCGCGGCCACCACGACCAGGGCGAGCGCGGCGCCGGTCGACCACATCGCCGTTGCCGCGCGGGAACGCAGCCGGTCGGCGGCCCGGTCGTGCACCCGGGTGACACTGGCCTGCAGCGGCGTGAGGTCGCCGCGCGCCCGGTTGAGCAGCCGCCGCGCCTCCCTGCCCTCCGCGCGGCCGATGCCCTCCCCGCCGGGACCGGCGGCGATCCGCTCGGCGTATCCGGTCCGCCATGCGTCCGCGTCGGCGCGGGTCCGGTCGAGGAGGCGGTAGACGTCGGCGCTGCCCGGCACCCCGGCCAGCAGCTCGCGCATCGTCGCGGCGGCCTCCTTCTCCCGCTCGACCGCCGCGCGGTACTCGGCGAGATGGGCCTCCCCGCCGTCCTGGGCGTAGTCGCGGATCGCCGCGTCCTGGGTGGTCAGCGCGGAGGAGAGCCGGAACTGCTGCAGCGCCGCCGGGTCGACCTGCTCGACGAGCACGTCGCGCGCCCGGTGGTTCTCGAACAGGGCCATCCCGGCCTGCACGAACGCGGCGAGCAGGAGCAGGCCGAGGACGAACGAGCCGATCCGGTAGATCTGGACGAGCCGCAGCCGGCCCATCCCGTGCCCCTGGGGGACGTCCCCGGCGGGCAGCACGATCGCCGGCCCGGAGAGCGTGATCCTCCGTCTCCGCTCCGCGTCCGGCGGCGCCTCGTGCTCGTGCTCGTGCTCGTGCTCGGGCGGGTTCGCGGTCATCAGGCATCCCCCCGGCTCAGCAGCAGGACGGCCAGGTCGTCGGCCAGGACATCGCCGTTCAGCCGCTCGGCCTCCGCGATGAGCCCGTCGACGAGTATCTCGCCGCGCCGCCCGTCCCCGTACGCGATCTTCGCCAGTTCCAGCAGCCCGGCCAGGTCGAGGTACCCGCCGCCGGCGGAGCCCTCGATCAGCCCGTCGGTGTAGAGCAGCAGCCCCCACGAGTCGCCGAGTTCGAGGTCAAGGGCGGGCCAGTCCACGCCGGGGAACAGCCCGAGCGCGGGGCCGTGCGGCTCGTCGGGGACGGGCTCGACCCCGCCCGGGCCGAAGAACAGCGGGCGCGGATGCCCGGCGCGGTGCAGCCGGGCGCTGCGCCGGTCCGGGGCGATCGTCAGCGTGACCACCGTGGTGAAGATCTCATCGCTCCAGCGCTCGTGCTGCAGCACGGCGTCGAGCGTGTCGAGCAGCCGCGGCCCGGTGTGCCCGGCGAGGACGAGCGTGCGCCACGCCATGCGGAGCCGGACCCCGAGGGACGCCTCGTCCGCGCCGTGCCCGCTGACGTCGCCGATCACGACGTGGACCGCGCCGTCATCGGTCTCCACGGTGTCGTGGAAGTCGCCGCCGAGCAGCGCGCGGTCGCGTCCCGGCCGGTACCGGGTGTGGTGCCGCAGCGCCGTGTCCTTCAGGATCGGGACGGGCAGCAGGCCGCGTTCCAGCCGGGCGTTCTCCCGGCTCAGCGCCCGCGCCTCCACCAGCTGCCGCTCGGACTCGTCGGCGCGCTTGCGCTCGATGGCGTAGCTGATCGCCCGGGTGAGCAGGGCGCCGTCGACGTCCTGCTTGACCAGGTAGTCCTGTGCTCCGGCGGCGACGGCCTCCACCCCGACGTGGGCGTCGGCGAGGCCGGTCAGCACGAGGACGGCGATGGACGGCGCGTGCGCGCGCATCCGGCGCAGCGCGTCGAGGCCGTCGGCGTCCGGCAGCGACAGGTCGACGATGACGCACTGGATGTCGGGCCGCAGTGCGTCGATGGCCTCGGCGAGCGTGGTCGCGACGGTGATCCGCACGTGCGGCTGCGCCTCGCTCAGCAGTTCCTCGAACAGGAAGGCGTCGCCGGGGTCGTCCTCGACGAGTAGCAGGTGGGGGGAACCGGCCACACCGAGAAGTCGTTCCGCGCCGCGACTGTGCATCGCGGTCATCGATCAGCTCCTTCGGCAGGGCACGGCGACCGGACATCAGGCGTGGTAGTCGCTTGCCATCGAGCAAATATTAGAGGTACCCGGGCGGCTTGATGCACCTCATCGACGGACGTATCACCCGAACATACCGTTCACGGACTCAACGGTCCTTGTGCCGGGCGTAGTACCGGGCGACGCGGGCGCGGTTCCCGCAGCGCGCCGCGGAGCACCAGCGGCGGCGCGGATGCGCGGGCAGGAAGAGCAGCGTGCAGTCGTCGGCCGCGCAGGCCCGGACGCCGCCGATCGCCGGGTCGGCGAGGAACTCCGCGGCGTCCTCGGCGAGGTGCGCGGCGAGTCGCGCACCGTACCCGCCGGTGCGCCGGACGCTCGCGGTGACGGCCGTCCCGTCCCAGGCCAGGTGCTTGATCGCCGGTGCCCGCGACTGGGCGTCGTTGAGTCCGTCGAGCGCCTCGCCGGGCGGCCGCTCGCCCCTGCGCGCCCGGTCGACCGCGGTGGCGACATGGTCGCGGACGGCGTGGACCGCCGCGAGGTCCTCTTCGGTGAGCGGGCCGGTCCCCGGCTGCGGCACCCGGTCGCCCTGGAGGGCCAGCCAGGCGGCGAGCCCGTCCGGCGCGGCGATCAGGTCGCCGGTGGCCGGACGGGTGTTGACCAGGTCCAGCGCGAGCGGCTCCCCGGTCAGCGGCACGAGATCGCCCATAGGAGCTAATGGTACATCCGCTCATTGACACGTTAGGCGGGGCCAGGTTGTACTAATGCATCATCTGACATAGGAGGCATGTGATGACGCTCGCCCTGCCCGCCCGAACCGCGCACCGGCACGTTGACGTGGACGGCGTCCGGATCTTCTACCGGGAGTCCCTGCCCGAGACCCTCGACGCGCCCGTGCTGCTCCTGCTGCACGGTTTCCCGTCCGCCTCGCACCAGTACCGGCGCCTGATCGACGTGCTCGGGGCCCGCTACCGGCTGATCGCCCCCGACTACCCGGGCTTCGGGCACAGCGACGTCCCGGAACCCGCGTCCACCGGTGGGACGTTCGCCTACACCTTCGACGGGCTCGCCGACGTCATGGAGGGGTTCGTCCAGCGGCTGGGGCTCGACCGGTTCGCCATGTACGTCTTCGACTTCGGCGCGCCGGTCGGGTTCCGGCTGGCCCTGCGGCACCCGGAACGGATCGCGGGGCTGATCGTCCAGAACGGCAACGCCTACGAGGAGGGGCTCTCCCGGGAAGCGGCCGAATTCATCTCCCTGCGCCCGCACATGGAGGGCGCGGAGAAGGCGGTCCGCGATCTCCTGACACTGCCCTCGACACGGGCGCAGTACGAGGGCGGCACCCGCGACCCCGAAATGATCGCCCCCGACGGCTGGACGCTCGACCAGCATTTCCTGGACCTGCCCGGCCGGACGAGGCCCCAGATAGACCTGGCCTTCGACTACATCTCGAACGTCGAGCGGTACCCGGAATGGCAGGAGTGGCTGCGCGAGCACGCCCCGCCGGCCCTCATCCTCTGGGGCCGCGACGACGCGTTCTTCCCCGAACCCGGTGCGCACGCCTACCTGCGCGACCTTCCGGACGCCGGCCTGCACGTCTTCGACACCGGCCATTTCGCGCTGGAGGACCGCCTCCGCGAGATCGCCCCGCTCGTCGCCGACTTCCTCGACGGTGTCGCCGCCGGTTCACACCGCGCGTAACGATGGCCGTCCCCGCGCCACTACCTGGTGACGTGAACATCCGGACGGACGGAGGCGCAGGCGGTGGCAGACCAGGCCCCTGAGGGGCGAACGGGCGGTGCGCGTGACTCCCGATGAGAAGCGCTTCACCGCGATCTACGACGCCTGCCGCCAGCACGTGTGGGCGTACGCGGTCAGCCGCGCCGGGCGGCAGGTCGCGGACGAGGTGGTGAGCGAGACCTTCGCGGTCGCGTGGCGGCGCCTGGCCGACGTCCCCGACCCGGCGCTGCCGTGGCTGCTGGGCGTCGCGCGCAACGTCCTGCGCGACAGCCACCGCGCGGACGTGCGGCGCGAGTCGTTCGCCTACGAGGTCGGGCGGTGGACGGCTCGTCCCGCGGGGGACATCGCCGAGGACGTGGCGGAACGGCTCGCGGTCCTGCGCGCGATGGCGACCCTGCCGGAAGGCGACAGGGAGATCCTGATCCTCGTCGCCTGGCACGGGCTGGCCCCCCGCGACGCCGCCAAGGTCGTCGGCTGCTCGCCCGCCGCGCTGCGGGTCCGGCTGCACCGGGCGAGGCGGCGGCTCCTCCGCGCGGCGGACGCCGCCCCGGGGGACAGGGGCCAGGAGGAGAAGCAACAGGGCGCCCGGCCCGGGACACGTCCGCAGGTGGGAATCATCGGTGAGGAGATGTCATGAACGACGTGCTGCGGACCCTGAGCGAGGCACGCCCCGACGAACTGAATCCGGACGCCCCGGTCGGCCACGACGTCCGGCGGATGGAGCTGGCACGCGCCATGACCGCCGACAATGTCACGGCCGCCCGCGGGAAGCGCCGCCGTGTCCGCCCGGTGTGGGGCCTGGGCCTCGCCGGGGCGGTGGCGGCCGGCGCGCTGGTCGCGGTGACGGTGCTCCCGGCCGGGACCGGACCCGCCGGCGACCCCGGCGGCGGGCAGGGCGTCGACGCGAAGACCGTCCTGCTCGCCGCCGCCGGGAGGGCGGACGGGCAGCCGGACACCGTCCGCGCGTACTGGTACCGGGTCCTGGTCTCGTCGAATACCCACGTGGTGGGGAGCGCCGGAGCCCGCTACACCATGGTGACCAGGGAGCGGCAGGAGACCTGGATGCCGAGTGATCCGGACGGCAAGCCGCGGACCCGGTACCAGTACCTGGGCGCGAAGCCCGCGACGGAGGCGGACGCCGAGGCGTGGCGGCGGGCCGGGTCGCCGCGCCGCTTCGAGGTCGAGCTGCCGATCGCGCCGGGCAGCAAGGTCAAGAAGCCGCGTTTCGTGTTCGAGGCCGGGCCCGGTCGCGTGCGGAGCACGAACGGAACGCCGACGGTGAGCGGGGACAAGATCTACTGGATCGGCCACAACGTGACCATGCGGGAAGTGCAGTCGCTGCCGGCCGACCCGGAACGGCTGAAGGCCGAGCTGATGCGCTGGTACGACGGCCGCGGCACCGAGGGCGGCGGCCCGGCGCGGGCCGAACTGTGGCTCTACAACGTCGCGCAGGGGCTCGTCATGGAGCTGCCGGTGCGGCCGCAGGTCCGGGCCGCCGCCTTCCGGATGCTGGCGGGGCTGCCGTCGGTGAAGTCCCTCGGCAGGGTGCGTGATCCACAGGGCAGGGCGGGGGACGCCGTCGCGGTGGACTGGAAGACGCCCGGCGGCGTGGTCCGGCACCGAATGATCATCGATTCGTCCACCGGGTCCGCGCTGGCCACGGAGAACATCATGCTGAAGCCGAAGGACGGGAAAGGCGGCCCGGCCGGGCGGGCAATGAGCTCGGTCGTCACGCTCACCGCGGAATGGACGGACTCGGGCCCGCGGTAACGGCCCCGGAGTTCGGGACGGCAAGGGGCGGCGCCCACCGGGTGCCGTCCCTTTCGGGGCGTCCCGGCAATGTTTTGCGGCCGGTCTGTGATCAGGCGCTTCGGGGGGTGTGGCGGGCGGCTTTCTGGGCGGCTCTCCGCTGGGCCGCGTTGGCCCTGGCGCGGTTCAGGCTTTCCCTGACCTTGGCGGCGCCGCGCGCGGCGGTAACGGTGTCCTTGGCGCGGCCGGCGTAAACCGCGAGGACCTCCGCGACGGGCGGCGGCTGCCATTCCTCCTTCTGGACGATGGGCAGCAGCGGGACGGCGGTGGCGGCGGAGTTTCCAGGCACGGGGACGAGCGCGAGAAGCGATTGGCAGTGCGGGCACTGCGCCCCCGGATGGGTGTCTCTGCTCATACCACAAATCATTACCCAGGGGTCTGACAAAACAGCCCCGCATTCCCCGGCGGGAAAGGTTATGCCCGCCCGCCGCGGCGCAGCCAGGACCGCTTGGGCGCGCCCCCGCCGCCGGCGGGCCGTCGAGGCAGGGCGCATCCGCCCAGGTCAACCCCGGTCACCTCAAGCAGCGCGGCGTCGGTACGCAGCAGCGACGTGAGCCGGACGCCCGCCGGCGGCCACGACGGTTCCATGACCCCCGGGATCGGCTCGGACAGCGAACGCACCGATGCAACCCCCGTGAAGGCGGCGTCCTCCAGGTCCAGTTCCGCGTACCGGAGCCCGAACTCGGCGTCACCGTGCACGGTCGCCCCGCGCGCCGTGACGTGCCGTGCCGCCGCGTGGACGTGCAGCCCGCCGTGCACGACGGCGTCGGCCAGCGAGATCCCCCCGATCGCGACCAGCGGTCCCAGCCGCAGCCCCCGCCGGAACTTCGCCCGCTCGAACCGCGCGTACCGCGCCACCCGCACACGCCGGAACGAGGCGGCCCCACCGAACGCCGCCGCCTGCATCCCCGCATCCCGCCCGAACGCGGCGTGGTCGAAGGAGACCGAGCCCACGAACGCCGCGTGCCGGAACGACACATCGACATGCCAGCGCGCCCCGCTGAACACCGCATCCCCGACGAACACCGTCTCCTCGAACGAGGCATGCCGATGGAAACGAGCCCCCTGGAAGGAGGCGTCCCGCCCGAACCGCACGTCCCGGAACGAGGCGTTGCCGAAGAACCGCGCGTCATGGAACGAAGCGACCCCGAGAAAGCAGGCCCCGTCGAACGAACTGTCCCCCTCCACACAGAGGCCCCGCAGTGCCGCATCGGAAGGCAGCACGGCCCCGTCGAGCCGAGTACGCCCCAGGTGAGGCCGCCCGTCAGGCCCGGTAACGGCATCCAGCACCGCCTCAAGCAGCCAGGAGGGAACGGTGACGCCCCGCAGATCGACCTCGGCCCCAGGACGCAGCGCCCCCATGAACCGCTCGAACTCCCGAGGGCTCAGATGCGCCGGACACCCCCCGTCCGGCTCCACGGCACGCCCCGTACACCCGGCAACAGCCGAACACCGAGCCCAGAACAAGGAGGCGGGAGACGTTTCACGAGCGACCACGCCCCCCTTGTGCCCACC
>NZ_SMKB01000181.1:0-14734 GCF_004348575.1 Actinomadura sp. 7K534 | reverse complement strand
GTAGAAGTCCCCGAGGGGTGGTCGCGCCCGCCGGGGCGGTGGGGAAATTGGGGAACGGGTGGGATAAGAGTCATCTGGGGTTTCTGGGGCTGGCGGGATTCTGGGATTAATGGCGGCGAGTATTGGGCCTTGACAATCTTCAATTGGTGAGTGTCGCGGATTTTTGCGACGAATCATGACAAATGTTGTTGATCAGGGCCGGAGCTTGAGGGAATGACGGCGAGGGTATAAGCCGGGGGACATTTTTCGTTTCCTCGCTCCGGAGTGCAGATGCGCCTCTCCCGCCCCTGTCTCGCCGTTTTCGGCGCGCTCACCATCGCAGCCGGTTCCATCGTCTGGTCCGCGCCCGCCTCGGCGGCCGCGACCAACTACGTCGCACTCGGGGATTCCTACTCGTCCGGCACGGGGGCCGGAAACTACGACCCGGACAGCGGGTCATGCAAGCGCAGTGCCAACGCCTACCCGAACCTGTGGGCGGCGGCGAACGCGACGGACTCGTACCGGTTCGCCGCCTGCTCGGGGGCGACGACCTCGTCCGTCTCCAGCGGGCAGCTCGGTGCGCTCAGCTCGTCCACGACGCTCGTGAGCATCACGGTCGGCGGCAACGACGCCGGCTTCAGCAACGTGATGCAGACGTGCGTCCTGCAGTCGACCTCGACCTGCCAGAACAGGGTCGCGCAGGCCGAGAGCTACATGCGGGACACCCTGCCGGGACGCCTCGACTCGCTGTACGCGCAGATCCGGTCCAGGGCGCCCTCGGCGCGCGTGGTGGTGCTCGGGTACCCGCGCCTCTACACGATCGTCGACTGGTGCGTGGGGCTGGGCAACGCCAAGCGCACCGCCCTCAACAGCGCCGCCGACACGCTGGCCGGGGTGACCCGCCAGGCCGCGGACCGCGCCGGGTTCACCTGGTCCGACGTCCGGGACGAGTTCGCCGGCCACGAGCTGTGCTCCGGCGACGACTGGCTCAACGCGGTGACGCTCCCGATCGAGTCGTCCTACCACCCGACCGCCCGGGGCCACCGGCTCGGCTACCTGCCCGCCTTCAACGCGTCCGCGAAGACCGCGCTGAAGGCCGAGAGCTCCGCCAGGAGCGCCGGCTGACGGAGGTCCGCGCCGCGCGGGCCCCGGTCACCGTCCCCAAGGGGATGTGACCGGGGCCCGCTTCGCGTAGAAATGGGGACCGAAGCACGTTCTAGTGACATCGCGTCACCGGGGGGCCGCGGCGCGGCCGGGTGGGAGGTAACCATGGTGATCGACGCGTGGATGCAGCACGGCACGGTGCGGTTCCTGCAGCACGAGATGCTGGATTCGCTGTGGCGGTGGACCGGGCAGAAGCCTCCGGAGCAGGAGGTGCCGATCGACGTGACGGTCGGCGCCATGGACGCCGGCGGCGTGGACGTCGGTCTCATCAGCGCCTGGTACGGACCCGAGGGCGCGCTGGTGAGCAACGACGAGGTCGCCTCGTTCGTCGAGCAGGCCCCGCCGGGGCGCCTGCTGGGCATCGCCTCGGTCGACATCCGCAAGCCCATGGACGCCGTGCGGGAGCTGCGGCGGTGCGTCCGCGAACTGGGGTTCCGCGGCCTGCGCGTGGTGCCGTGGCTCTGGGAGCTGCCGCCCACCGACAGGCGCTTCTATCCGCTGTTCGCCGAATGCGTGGAGCTAGGCATCCCCTTCTGCACGCAGGTCGGGCACACGGGGCCGCTGCGCCCGAGCGAGACGGGACGGCCGATCCCCTACATCGACCAGGTCGCACTCGACTTCCCGGAACTCGTCATCATCGGCGGGCACATCGGCTACCCGTGGACGGAGGAAATGGTCGCGGTGTGCCGGAAGCACCCGAACGTCTACATCGACACGTCCGCGTACACCGTCCGGAGGTATCCGCCGGAGCTCGTCCGGTACATGACCCAGGACAGGCAGCACAAGGTCATGTTCGGCACGAACTACCCCATGATGACGGCGGAGCGTGCGCTCAAGGGCCTGGACGACCTCGGCCTCTCCGACGAGGCGAAGAAGGCGTTCCTGTCGGGCAACGCCAAGCGCGTCTTCCACCTCTGAGGATCACCGGCGCAGCGTCCGGAAGGCCAGCAGGCCCAGCGGGACCGGCGCCCAGAAGGTGACGGCCCGGAACAGCAGCACGGCGTGCAGGGCCGGTCCGGCGGTGATCCCCAGGGCGATCAGGGCCGCGACGAGGGCCGCCTCGGTGGAGCCGATCCCGCCCGGGGCCGGCACCGCCGAGCCCGCCGCGGCCGCCACCAGGTAGGCGGCCACGAGCACGAGGAGGTCGGACGGGCCCGCGGCCGTCCCGGGCACAGCGAGGACGCTCAGCGCGAACGCCAGGCCGAGCGTGAACGTGGTCGCCGCGGACCCGGCCAGCACCACCAGCAGGGCGCGCGGGCGGCGGCACAGGTCGGTGAGGCCCTCGACGGCCCGTCCGGCCGCCGCCGAGCGCGCCGCGCGGCGCCCGCACGGCACCGCCGCCGCCAGCAGCACCCCCGCGGCGATGGCCAGCGGGACGGGCGGGACGCTGCCGGCGACCGCCGCGGCGTGCCGGCCGAGCGCGTCCACGATCCGGCCGTCCCCGCCGCCGGAGCCGACGACCGCGCACAGCAGGAGCAGGTCGGCGGGGACGCCCGCCACCTGCACCACGGCGACGACGACCGCGGCCCGCGGGAGCGGCAGCCCGCGGCAGACGAGGTAGCGGGTGTTGACGGCCGCGGCGCCGAGGCCGCCCGGCGTCACGCGGTTGGCCGCCGCGGCCGTGAACTGCGCCAGCGTGGTCCGGTACAGCGGGATCGGCCGCCCGGACGCGGCGCGCAGCGCGACCGCGGAGCAGCCGAAGTGCAGGATGCAGAGCAGGACCAGCGCGGGCAGATATGCCCACCGCATCTCGCCGGCGGCGGCCAGGGCCGGGCGCGCCGGGCCGGTCGTCGCGAGCAGCGCGGTGCCGGCGGCGATCACCAGCGCGGCGGCGGCCAGCCGGCGGATCCGGCGGACGGGCGGGAGGGGCGCGGCTTCTCCACCGGTACCGGGGAGTCCGGCGGACGCCGCGGAGTCAGCGCCGGCGGCGATCGTCTCCACACCTAGATGATTGGCCGACTCGCCGGCGATTATGCGGCCGGAGGGCGGACGGCGCGCGAACACGCGGTGCGGAGTTTCTCGCGTGACCTGCGGGCTTTGGTACTTCCCTTAGATCCTTTTCACACTATGATCAGGGACCGCTACAGCACGTGACGATCGGATGACGGGGGAGAGTGACGACCATGACCAGCGCTCACCAGCGGCTGGGCGAACGCATCAGCCGCTTCCGGGGCACCAGGAGCGGGCGCCGTCCGTCCACCGCCAAGGCCCCCGGCAGCCGGACGATCGTGCTGACCTGTAGCGACTACCTCGACCTCGCCGAGCATCCGGCGATCACCGAAGCCATGATCGCCAGCCTGCGAACGGCCGACGGCGCGGCGGCCCCGGTGCCCGGCCCCTGCCTGCCCGACGACCACCCGCAGATGATCCTCGGCGCGGAGTTCGCGCGGCACCTGGGGGCGCGGGCGGGCGTGCTGTGCTCGTCGGGCTGGGCGGCCAACACGGGGCTCATGCAGGTCGTCGCGGGTCCGGACGTCCCCGTCTACCTGGACGCCCTCGCCCACATGTCGCTGTGGGAGGGCGCGCGGACGGCGGGCGCGGAACTCGCCCACTTCCGCCACAACGACCTCGGCCACCTGCGCCGCCGCGTCGAGGTGGGCGGCTCCGGAGTGATCGCCGTGGACGCCGTCTACAGCACCGACGGCTCGGTGTGCCCGCTGCCGGGCCTTGTGGAGATCGCCGAGGAGTACGACTGCCTCCTCGTGGTGGACGAGTCCCACTCGCTCGGCACGCACGGCTCCCGCGGCGAGGGCCTGGTCGCCGCGCTGGGGCTGACGGGCCGCGTCGACTTCCGCACCGCGAGCCTGGCCAAGGCGCTGCCGGGACGCGCCGGGCTGATCGCCTGCGACCGCCCGGGTTTCGCGGACTACTTCACCCACACCGCGCTCCCGGCCGTGTTCAGCTCGACGCTGCTGCCGCACGACGTGGCGGGCCTGTCCGCCGCGCTGCGGGTCGTCCGGGACGAATGGCGCCGCCGGGACCGGCTGCGCGCCGTCACGCGCCGCCTGCGGGACGGGCTGGCGGGTCTCGGCTACGGGCTCGTCGAGTCCGACACGCAGATCATCGCGCTGGAGACGGGCTCGGAGGCCGACGCGACCCTGATGCGCGACGCGCTGGTGGCCCGCGACATCTTCAGCGCGGCGCTGTTCCCGCCCACGGCGTCGGTGGGGCGCACGCTCGTCCGCCTGTCCGCCCACGCGGGCCTGACCGACGACGACGTCAAGCGGATCCTCACGGCCTGCCAGGCGCTCCGCCCGCGGCTGGGCGAGCAGGCCGCGGCTCCCGCGGGCTGAGAACCGCGCTCACGCCGCGGGCTGGTACCGCTCGTGGCGGGTGTGGGCGCCGATGTAGCGGAGCATCCTGCGCAGCGCCCAGTGGTTGATGCCGGCCGGCATCATGCGGTACCCCTGCCGGTTGGCCATGGCCAGGGCGGCGAACTGGGCGTGGTCGAGCGGCGTCCAGGGAATGTCGAAGCGCTGCCGGACGATCGTCGGCAGGCACCCGAAGGTGAGCAGGCGCAGCGGGCGCTCGATGACCAGGCGCCCCGCGCGGTCGAGGCGGGGGCCGCCCACGGGCAGGATCGTGATGCTGTCCGACCCGTGCTTCGCGATCTCCAGGGCGCGCGCGGCGGCCGGGGTGAGTTCGAGCCGCTTGGTGCAGACGTGCCAGAACTTCGACTGGAACGACGCGTAGTCGGCGGGGACGGGACGCATGCTGACCCCGTAGCGCGAGTACCAGGTGACGGTCTCGGCGTACATCTGCTCGTGGTCCTCGGCGGTCAGCGTCCCGGGATGGAAGGTCTCGGCGGCCTTGAAGATCTCCCACGTGAACGTTGCGTGCGCCCACCAGAACGTCTCGGGCTCCAGGGCGTGGTAGCGGCGGGCGTGCTCGTCGACACCGCCGATGGCGCGGTGCAGGTCGCGGATGCCGCGGGCCCGGTCGGCGCCGTCCGGCGCGAGGATCGTCGCCCAGATCTGGGGGACGGACCGGTGGATCCGCTCGAACGGCGCGTCGAAGAACGCGGAGTGCTCCGAGACGCCGGCGCCGATGCCGGGATGCATGAGCTGCATGAGGCCGGCGGCCGCCCCCGGCAGCAGCGACCGCATGTCGGCGGCGTACCGCCACAGCAGCGACCCCGGCCCGAGCGGAGCCCCGCTGACCACCGTGGACGGCGACGACAAGACCGGCATCACACCTCCTGGCAGCGACCACCTACCGCCAGGCTAACGCCAATGAGACAAGAGTCAAGATTTGTCACACGTCTAGCCGCCACTGGACCTTCTGGTCACCCACGGGCCCGGGACGCCTCCAACAGCCGTGCGACGGACCCGCATCCGGTGACGTGAGGTCCCCCCAGGCTTGGGAGTGGGACCAGCAGAACACCACCTACCCGCATGATCACCCCACGGGTCGTGCGGCCGGAGGCGCCCAAGGCGCCGGAGGTCGCACGACCCGCCGCACGGGGAGCCGTTTCACGAGACGCGGAGCGGATCGGGAAACGGCTCCCCGTGCGCAACGGGGGTTCCAGGGGGTCGCCCCCCTGGGCGAGCACAGCTAGCACTGCTTATAAACCGCCACCGCGCACGCACTTCCCAGGCCGATGTTGTGCTGGAGGGCGACGCGGGCGCCTTCGACCTGGCGGTCGTCAGCCTTGCCGCGGAGCTGCCAGGTCAGTTCGGCGCACTGGGCGAGGCCGGTGGCGCCGAGGGGGTGGCCCTTGGAGATGAGGCCGCCGGAGGGGTTGACGACCCACTTGCCGCCGTAGGTGGTGGCCTCGTCGTCGATGAGCTTGTGGCCTTCGCCGACCTCGGCCATGCCGAGGGCTTCGTAGGTGATGAGCTCGTTGGCGCTGAAGCAGTCGTGGAGTTCGATGACGTCGACGTCGTCGATGGAGACCTGCGCCTGCTCCATGGCGGTGCGGGCGGCGCGCTGGGAGACGCCGAAGCCGACGACCTGGATGGAGGAGTTGTCGGCGAAGCTCTCGGGGGTGTCGGTGGAGATGTGGTGGCCGGCGATCTCGATGGCCTGGTCCCACAGGTCGTGCTCGTCGAGGAAGCGTTCGCTGACGACGAGGGCCGCGGCGGCGCCGTCGGAGGTGGGGGAGCACTGCAGCTTGGTCAGCGGGTCGAAGATCATCGGCGCGTTCTTGACGTCGTCGAGGGTGTACTCGGTCTGGAACTGCGCGTAGGGGTTGTTGGTGGAGTGCTTGTGGTTCTTCCAGCCGATCCAGGCGTAGTGCTCGGGCGTGGAGCCGTACTTCTCCATGTGCTCGCGGCCCGCGTTGCCGAACATCTGCGGCATGGGGGCCTTGTCCATCTCCCACTGGCGGCCCGCGGTCATGGAGGTGAGGTGGTGGTCGATGATGGTGACCTTCGAGCCCTCCATGCCGGCGCCGAGGGAGCCCTTCTTCATCTTCTCCATGCCGAGGGCGAGCGCGCAGTCGGCGAGGCCGCCGCGGACGGCCTGGCGGGCGAGGAACAGGGCGCTCGACCCGGTCGCACAGGCGTTCTGGACGGTCATCACGGGGATGCCGGTCATTCCGGTCTCGTAGAGGGCGCGCTGGCCCATCGATCCGTACATCGATCCGGCGTAGGCCATCTCGATCTTGTCGTAGTCGACGCCGGCGTCCTGCAGGGCGTTGCCGACGGCCTCCTTGGCCATGTCGGGGTACTCCCAATCGCGGGAGCCCGGCTTCTCGAACTTGGTCATGCCGACGCCTACGACGAAGGTGCGGTTGGCCATCAGGCTCGCCTCCTGTACCGAATCAGGTTCGGTACACACGATAGACCCGCGGGGCGTCCCGGCGCCGCCCCCTCCCGGTCGCCGGTACGCCGCGCCGCCGGGTCAGCCGGTCATCTCGCCCGCGAGCGCGGCGGCGAACGCGTCGACGTCGGCCTCGGTGGTGTCGAAGGAGCACACCCAGCGGACCTCGCCGGCCCGCTCGTCCCACGTGTAGAACGGGAACCGCTTGCGGAGCCGCTCGGCGGCGTCCTTCGGGAGGACGGCGAACACCGCGTTCGCCTCCACGGCCTGGGTGATCTCCACCCCCGGGACGGCGCGGGCGGCGCCGGCGAGGCGGGCGGCCATGGCGTTGGCGTGGGCGGCGTTGCGCAGCCACAGGTCGCCGTCCAGCAGCGCGACGAGCTGCGCGGACACGTACCGCATCTTGGACGCCAGCTGCATGCTCGACTTGCGCAGGTACGCCAGCCCGCGCGCCGCGTCCGGGTTCAGCACGACCACCGCCTCGCCGAGCAGCAGCCCGTTCTTGGTGCCGCCGAAGGACAGGACGTCCACGCCCGCGTCGGTGGTGAGGGCCCGCAGCGGGAGGCCGAGGGACGCGGCGGCGTTGGCGACGCGCGCGCCGTCCATGTGCACCGAGAGACCGCGCTCGTGCGCCGCCGCCGCGATCGCCGCGGTCTCCGCCGCGGTGTAGACGGTGCCCAGCTCGGTGCTCTGGGTGATCGACACGACGGCGGGCCGGCGCCGCTGGACGTTGTCGAGGCCGGTCGCGAGCTCCTCGACCCGCGCGGGCGTCAGCTTTCCGTCCGGTGCCGGCGCCGTGACCAGTTTCAGGCCCGCGACCTTCTCGGCGGCGCCGCACTCGTCGGTGTTGATGTGCGCCGAGTCCGCGCAGATGACCGAACTCCACCGCTCCGACATCGCCTGCAGCGACACCACGTTGGCGCCCGTCCCGTTGAAGACCGGGTACACCTCGGCCCGGTCGCCGAAGTGCCGCCGGACGACCTCGCGGAGCCGCGCGGTGACGTCGTCGTCGCCGTAGGCGGGCTGGTGGCCGTCGTTGCAGGCGGCCAGCGCGGCGAGGACCTCCGGGTGGACGCTCGCCTGGTTGTCGCTGGCGAACGTGCGCCCGGCGGGACGGCGGGCGCCGCCGCCGTGCGCCGCGGAGGGGGGACCATTCGTGGGGGGCTCGGCCGGCGGAATCGTCATGCGTCCATTCTCGCGGATGCCCGCGCCCGCAATTCCCGCGCACTCCGCGCCAATTGCGGACGGCGGTTTTCCCGGAGCGGGTCAGGCCGGGCGGTCGGTGATGTTCTGCACCGGGGCGGGCGCGGCGTCGGCCGGGGGATCGGCGGGGCGAAGGGCCATCCGGGCGCGCATCGCGTCGAGGTCGTCGCCGAACCGGGCCATCGTGGCCTGGAGGTCGCGCCAGAGGCCGGTCCGCTGCTCCAGTTGCGCGATCCTGGTGCGGAGGTCGCCGATGCGGCGCTCGGCCGCCGTGAGCCGGGTGCCGTGCACGGCGCTGTCGCGGCCGGTGCGGATCAGGCTGGTCGCGACGGCCGCCACGTCGCGCTCGTTGTCGTCCATCCGCTCGTCGATCCGGGGGAGCAGCCGGTCGTTGAGCTGGCCGACCAGCGAGTCGAGCTCGGCGCGCAGCGCGCGCACTTCGGCGTCCTGGTCCCGGACGGCCTGCTCCAGGAGCGTGACGCGCTCGAGGTGGGCGGGCAGCTGCCGCCACGCCTCCGCCGACCGTTCCAGATCCCGCCCGAGTCTGGCGAGGACGCCGGCGCCCCCGCGCAGCTGGCGCTCCGCCTCGGCGGCGGCGCGGCGGACGAGACCCGGGATCACGGTCATGGCGCTCCCTCCAGGAACCGCTCGGATAAGCCTCCCTAAACTCTAGGCGAAAAGCACCTGAACATTGCGTAAACCAGGGCGTTTATCGGGCGGTCCGCGCGTGTTTTCGGACGACCGCCGGGCGCGTCCCGTGCGGGGGCGGCCCGCTGCACGTGCACAGGCCCCGCCGCACGATGAGCCAGGCTCGTTCGGCCGTGTAGTCGGCCCGGCTCAATGCCGGGCGGACGCGGTGACAGGTCAGGCAGAGCATGCTTCGTTCGTCCTCCCCGTGAGGCCGGCGGCCCGCCGTCCCGCACGCCTTCCCCCCGGATGCGCGCGGAACGGCGGAACCCACAGGCGGGCCCGTCGGCTACCGGCGCGGGCCACGGTACGCATCCCGAGGTTGCATGCACGTTGCGACGATTCGGTCACGCACCGTGGTTGATTCGGGTTGGCGAGATACCCGGAATCGGTTGCGCCGTCCCTTGCCGTTCACCGATCCTCGGACGGGCCGGGGATCGGCCGGGGAGGGGATCGAACCGTGCACCTTCCGGCGAGGTCGCGAGTGCCCCGTACGCCGGGAACGGTCCGTGGAGAGCCGTCCGTGCGGTCCCGTCGAGAACGAAAAGGGTTGACCCATGGTGGTGCGGAAGCCGGTGGCCGTGCGGCCGCCGATCGCCGAGTCGTGGCGGCGCTCCCGGGACGCCGGCGTGGACGCGGCGGTGCAGGCCGCGCCGCTGGTGTACGACCGGGACGTGCTCGCCGACGCGCGCAGCGCGCACCCCCTCGAACGGCACCTGCCGATGCTGGAGGGGCTGCTGCGGCGCGTCGCCGACGAGACCGAGCACCTCATGGTGATCACCGACGCCGCGGGGCACGTGCTGTGGCGGCAGGGCCCGCCCGCCGCGCGCCGCGACGCCGACGCGATCGGGCTGACCGAGGGGTTCCGGTGGTCGGAGGACGCCGTCGGCACCAACGGCATCGGCACCGCGCTGGCGTCCGGGCGGCCCGAGTACGTGTACGCCTCCGAGCACGTCGCGCACGTCCTGCACCGCTGGTCGTGCGCCGGCGCCCCGATCACCGACCCCGACTCGGGACGGGTGGTCGGCTGCATCGACGTCAGCGCGACCGCGCGGGCCCTGCATCCGGCGACGGTCGCGCTGGTCGCCGCCGCCGCGCGGCTCGCCGAGTCGCGGCTGGAGAACGAGATGCGGCAGCGGGACGAGCGGCTGCGCGAGCGGCTCCTGCCGCACGTGCGGGGGGCGCGGGACGCGGGCGTGCTCGTCACCGCCACCGGCCGGATCCTCGCCGCCCCGGCCGGCCGGTACCCGGAGAGCTGGCGGGGGCGGCGCGTCGGCGTCCCCGAGCCGGGGAAGGCGCTCACGCTGCCCGACGGCCGCACCGCCCTCGCCGAACCGCTCGGCGAGGCGTTCCTGCTGCGCCCGTCGGTGGAGCACGGGCGGCCCGGCACCCGACCGCCGTCCCTCGGCGGATCGCCGGCCGGGGACGTCGCGGCGCGGTTCCCCGCCGGCGAGGGACCGCTGCTGACGCTGTCGTTCCTCGGCGAGGGCCGCCCGCAGGCGCACCTGGACGGGCGGCCGGTCCCGCCGGCGCTGCGGCACGCCGAGATCCTCGCCGCGCTCGCCCTCCACCCCAGGGGGCTGACCGGGGACGGGCTCGCGCTGTGCCTGTACGGCGAGGACGGCAGCCCCGCGTCGGTCCGGCCCGAGATCCACCGGCTCCGCCAGCAGTTCGGCGGCATCGTGCGGGCCCGCCCCTACCGGCTCGGGTGCGCGGTCGAGGCCGACTTCCTCACGGTGCGGCGGATGCTGGACGAGGGCGACGCCGCCGGGGCCGTGCGCCTGTACACCGGCGAGCTGCTGCCCCGCTCCGACGCGCCCGCCGTCCGCGCCGAACGCGACGAGCTGGCGGTGCGGGTGCGGCGGCTGGCGCTCGACCGGGGCGGCGCCGACGCGCTGTGGACCTACGCCCAGACCGAGCCCGGCCGCGCCGACCTGGAGGTGCTGGAGCGGCTCCGCGACGTCCTGCCGCCGGGCGATCCGCGGCTGGCCGCGGTCGCCTCGCGCCGCGAGCGGCTCCTCGCCGGCGAGGCGTGAGGACCGGCGGTCCCCGGGCGCCGCGAAGGGGTCAGGCGCCCTCGCCGGCCAGGTGGGCGCAGTCGTTGTAGCACACGGCCTCCAGCCGCGCGCCGTTCCGCCGCCACCGGGTCACCGAGGCGTTGCCGATCGACTCCTTCTCGATCGCCATGATCTCTTGCTCGGTCAGCTCCTCCACCAGGTAGCGGGTCATCACCACGATCGCGTCGTGCGTGACGACCAGCACCCGCCCGCCGGGGGCCGCGGCCTCCAGGTCGCGGTAGAAGCTGCGCAGCCGCAGCGCCAGGTCGGCCCACGACTCCCCGCCGGGCGGCCGGTAGTAGAACTTGCCGAGGTGCCGCAGCCGCTCGGCCTCCGCCGGGAACCGGCGCTCGACCCCGGCGCCGGTGAGGCCCTGCAGGACGCCCTGCTCGCGGTCGCGGAGCCGCTCGTCCACCTTCGGCCGCAGCCCTTCCGGGTCCTGCGGGGCGGCGTAGGACGTCTGGGCGAGCGCGATCTTCGCGGTGTCGAGGGCGCGCAGGTAGGGGGAGGAGACGACCAGCGTCGGGCGCTCGTCCTCGGGGAGGGCGGCGAGCCAGCGGCCGAACGCCGCCGCCTGGGCGCGGCCGGCGTCCGACAGGGGGATGTCGGCGTCCCGCTCGGGGATGCCGGCCTCCTCCGCGTCGGTGCCCGCCACGGCCTTGTACGCGAGGTTGCCCGTGCTCTCGCCGTGCCGGGTCATGGTCAGCCAATGCAGCGCGTCCACGCCCGCCATGCTGCCATGCCCCTGGAGCGGCGGGCGCGGTTCGGCCGTGCTCTACGCGCGGTAGTACTCTCGTGCCGTGACAGACGGCCTCACCGTAGTGATCATCGTGGCGGCGGTGCTCGCCGCCGGCTACGCGCTGGTGGCGGCGCTGCGCAACCGGGCGATGGACCTGGGGCAGCTGATCTCGCTCGGCGTGCTGGAGGTCCTGCTGGTGGCGCAGGCCGTCGTCGGGTTCGTCAAGCTGGGCGGGGACGAGGGCCCCGCGAGCTCGGCGACCTTCGTCGGCTACCTGCTCGCCAGCCTGCTCATCCCGCTCGCGGGCGCCGGATGGGGTTTGCTGGAGCGCACCCGGTGGGGCTCCGGCGTGATCGTCATCGCCGGCCTCGGCGTCGCCGTCATGATCGTCCGGCTGGACCAGCTGTGGAGCGGGACCGGTGGCTGACCCCGAGCGGCCCGATGAGCGGCAGGGAGGGGCCCGTGCGGGCGGCGGCGCCCGCGCCGGCGCCGGCGCCCGCACGGGCGGCGCCGCCCGTCCCGGCACCGCCGGCGGGCCGGGACGGGTGCTGGTCGCCGTCTACGGGATCTTCGCGCTGGCGGCGGGTGCGCGCGCGGGTGTGCAGATCGCCACCAGGTTCGCGGACGCGCCGCTCGCCTACGCCCTGTCGGCGTTCGCCGCGGCCGTCTACGTCGTGGCGACGGTCGCGCTGGCCCGCGGCGGCCGGACGTCGTTCCGGGTCGCCGTCGCCGCCTGCGCCACGGAACTGGCGGGCGTGCTGATCGTGGGGACGCTCAGCCTCGCCGACTCCGCGGCGTTCCCCGACGAGACCGTCTGGTCCGCCTACGGGCGCGGCTACGGGTTCGTCCCGCTGGTGCTCCCGATCGTGGGCCTGCTGTGGTTGCGCCGCACCGCCCGCACAGGTGGCGGGCCCGAAACGGGCGGTGGGCGCCCTGCGGGCGGCGGCGTGTGAGCCCTCCGGCCACAGGTGTCCGGTGCGCACGGGGCGCGGGGTGATCACGCGGCGGCCGCCGGGGGCGTGATGCGCCCGCCGATGGGGAGCGCGTGCACCGCGGCCCTGGTGATCGCCTCGACCTCGTCGGAGGAGTGGTCGGCGGCAGGGTTGCGGCTCATCCAGCGGACCAGCTTCAGCGGCGGCGCGAACACGATCCCGTCGGCGGCGAAGGGCGACTTGACGATCTTGCCGCCGTGCACGGCCAGCACCGGCGTCACCTTCACCGGCACCTCCGCGACCTGCGAGATCAGCTCGGCGGCGGCGTCGGCGCGCGCGGTCAGCCCGCGGACCAGCGCGGACTGGGTCCGGCCGTCGATGAACAGCCGGCCGCCGTGCTGGGAGATCTCCGCGTCCGGCTGCCACGCCTCGTTGTGCACCAGCCACACGCCGCCCGGCCCGAACACCAGCTGGTCGGCCTGCCCGTGCCCGGGGACCGTCCGCTCGTGCAGCACGCGGTGGCCGCGCCGTTCCAGGGTGTAGCGCAGCACCCGGTTCATCCGCTGCTCGCCGCGCAGCCCGCGGCGCCACACGCTGGACGCGTGGTAAACGCGCCAATGGACGTACGCGTCCGCGGACGCCACCAGAACCGCCATCAGGATTCCGAAAACGGCGTTCACGAGCAGTCCGCACAGTATGAGCGTCGCCCCCGCCAGAATTGCGCGGGTCCGCAGTCGGCCCTTTCGGCCGCGCTGCCAGAGGTCCTCGTATACCGCCTGGGGCGAACCGCCGGTGAACGCGGCCCGGTCCCTCAGGTAGATGGAGCTGCCGATCATGAGACCCTCCCAGCACCCTGCGACGACGGCTTCATTATGGGGATGGGGACGGCATTGTCGCCATACTTTGCAAGGTGACGTTCATCAAACGCAAAAGCAAGTGACGGTACGGGGAGCATTGCCTACCTGCTGTTCTCCGGCGGTTGGACCGGCGATTCCCGGGGAGAACTCCGACATGGCCTCTGTGAATGGCTGAAAGGCGCAGTGCAACTTCCATCGCAACGCTCGGAGCCTTTTTCATTTCGGTCGCATTTCCGGCACGGGCGATCACCGAACGCACCGTGCGCCCCGGTGCGGGCACACTTGTCGGATGCACATCAGCGACGCCGAGGGCCTCCCCGTCCGGGACGCCGTCCCGGCCCTGCGCGCGGCACTGGACGACCGCGGCGCGGCCGTGCTGGCGGCGCCGCCCGGCACCGGGAAGACGACCCTGGTCCCGCTCGCGCTCGCCGGGCTCGCCCTCGGCGGCCGGCCCGGGGCGGGGAAGGTCCTCGTCCTGGAACCGCGCCGCCTCGCCGCCCGCGCCGCCGCCCGCCGGATGGCGTGGCTCCTCGGCGAGCGGGTCGGCGGACGGGTCGGCCTCACCGTCCGCGGCGAGAGCCGCCCCGGCACGCGCGTCGACGTCGTCACGACCGGCGTCGTCCTGCAGCGCCTCCAGTCCGACCCGGAGCTCGCCGACGTCGGCACGGTCATCCTGGACGAGTGCCATGAGCGGCACCTGGACGCCGACACCGCCCTCGCGTTCCTCCTGGACGTCCGCGCGGCACTGCGCCCCGACCTGCGCCTGGTCGCCGCGTCCGCCACCGCCGACACCGGCCCGTGGGCGCGCCTCCTCGGGGACGCCCCCGTGGTGGAGACCCCGGCCGCGCTCCACCCCGTCGAGACGGTCTGGGCGCCGCCGCCGCGCCCGGTCGCGCCGCCCCACGGCATGCGGGTCGACCCGGCGCTCCTCGGGCACGTCGCCGCGACGGTGCGCCGCGCCCTGGCCGAGCGGGACGGCGACGTCCTGTGCTTCCTGCCCGGTGCCGGGGAGATCGCCCGCGTCGCGGGCATGCTCGGCGGCGCCCCGGCCGAGATACTGCAGGTGCACGGGCAGGCGCCGCCGGCGGTGCAGGACGCGGTCCTCGCCCCGTCCGGGCGCCGCCGCGTCGTCCTCGCCACCTCCGTCGCCGAGTCGAGCCTCACCGTCCCGGGGGTCCGCGCCGTGGTGGACGCCGGCCTCGCCCGCGAGCCGCGCACCGACCACGCCCGCGGCCTCGGCGCCCTGACGACCGTCCGCGCGTCCCGCGCCACCGCCGCCCAGCGGGCGGGACGCGCCGGACGCGAGGCCCCCGGGGCCGTGTACCGCTGCTGGACCGAGGCCGAGCACGAGCG
>NZ_SMKB01000180.1:0-14783 GCF_004348575.1 Actinomadura sp. 7K534 | reverse complement strand
GGTCGGGGAGGCGGGTCAGGAGTTTGGTGAACATCACCTGGAGTTCCAGGCGGGCCAGGCTGTTGCCCAGGCAGAAGTGCGGGCCGTTGCCGAAGGCCAGGTGGTCGTTGGGGTGGCGGGTGACGTCGAAGGCGTCGGGGTCGGTGAACACGCTCGCGTCCCGGTTGGCGGACGGGTACAGCAGCAGGAGCGTGTCGCCGGCGGCGATGTGCCGACCGTCGAGGACGGTGTCGCGGGTGGCGGTGCGGGCCATGTTCTTGATCGGGGACACCCAGCGCAGCATCTCCTCCACCGCGGCGGGGATCCCGGACGGGTCCGCGATCAGGGCGTCGCGCTGGCCGGGGTGCTGGAACAGCTGCCACATCCCGCCGGAGATGACGTGGCGCGTGGTCTCGTCGCCGCCGATGAGGATGAGGAGGGACTCCTGCAGCAGGGAGTCGTGGTCGAGCCGGTGGCCGTCGACGGTCGCGTGGGTGAGGGCGCTGATGAGGTCGTCGCGGGGGCACTGGCGGCGGTCGGCCACGACGGCCGCGGCGTAGTCGTTGAAGCCCTCGAACGCCTCGGTGGCGCGGACGAGGAGGCCGGGGTCGTCGCCGCCGGTCAGCGCCCGGAGCATGTCGTCGGACCAGGCCAGCAGCCTCTGCCGGTCCGCGGGCGCGAAGCCGAGGGCGTCGCCGATCACGATCAGCGGGAGCTGGGCGGCCAGGTCGGCGACGAAGTCGC
Source organism: Actinomadura sp. 7K534 (assembly GCF_004348575.1). Lineage (NCBI taxonomy): Bacteria > Bacillati > Actinomycetota > Actinomycetes > Streptosporangiales > Thermomonosporaceae > Actinomadura > Actinomadura sp. 7K534. The sequence continues at coordinate 14,060 of NZ_SMKB01000180.1, read as the reverse complement.
ACTCGCCGCGCTCGCAGACCGCGTCGATGATCTCGTCGCAGACCCGTTCGAGGTACGCGCGGCGCCCGGCGACCCGCCGCGGGGTGAAGCCCGCGCTGACCAGCTTGCGGCGCAGCTTGTGCTCGGGGTCGTCCATGTCGATCATCATCGGCAGCGGGTCCGCGTCGGGGCGGATGCCCCGGTTGCTGCAGAACTGCTCGGGGTGCCGGGAGACATACTTGACCGCCGCGTAGGTGGACACGCCCCATACCTCGCCGTGCGGGTCCCAGTAGACGGGCGCGTTCTCCCTTATCCAGCGGAGCTCGGCGTGCGGGTCGCGGCCCCAGAACGCGCCGCTGACCAGGTTGATCGTGTCGTTGACCGGTTGCTCGTCCCGGGTCGTGGTCGGTGCGTCCACGACAGCCTCCTGTCCCCGCCGAGCGTCACCAGCCCGGCGGCAGCGATGTGAAGTCGGGCTCGCGGCCCTCCGCGAACGCCGCCAGCGCCTCGGCGTTGGCGGGGCCGCCCATGAGGCGGACGAAACCGTCGTTCTCCCGCTCCCGCGCCCGCCGTATCTCCTCGCGCAGGGGGGCGGTCATGTCGCGCTTGACCTCGCGCAGGCTGGAAATCGGGCGGCTCGCCAGCGTGGCCGCGGCACGCCGGGCCTCCGCCATCAGGTCGCCGGGCTCGCAGACCCGCCGGACCAGTCCCATCTCCTTGGCCTCGGCCGCCGAGATCCACTCGGCGGAGAGCAGGACCCAGGCGGCGTTCTGCCGGCCGATCAGGAGCGGCAGCAGGTAGCTCGACGCGGCCTCCGGCGCGACTCCCAGGCTGGTGAAGGGCGTCTTGAGCCGCGCGTCGCTCGACATGAACACGAGGTCCGCGAAGCCGATGATGGTCAGCCCGATGCCGAGGCCGAGCCCGTTGATCGCGAGGATCAGCGGTTTGTCGAAGTCCCGCAGCGCGTCGACGAGGCCGAGGAACCCGTGCCGGCCGGGCTTGAAGTCCGGGTTCGCGATGCGCTCGCCCATCTCCAGCAGGTCGGTTCCGGCGCTGAACGCACGGCCGGCGCCGGTCAGCAGCACCACCGCGACCGAGGGGTCCTCGGCGGCCTCCTGGAGCGCGTCCGTGAGCGCGTCGTAGAGGGCCTCGTTGAACGCGTTGAGGGCCTCCGGGCGGTCGAGCGTCAACGTCCGGACGCGGTCGGCGTCCTCGATCAGGAGCATCGGCTCGCTCACTCCCTCCGGACACCTGTCCAGTCAGCGTTCCGGCAATAGTAGAACAGGTTCTACCAACGCGGAAGGTGCGCCGGTCAGCCCTTGTGCGGGATCTGGTTGACGGCTCCGCCGTCCATCGTGAACTCGGTTCCCGTGGCGTACGAGGACTCGTCACTGGCCAGGAAGACCACGAACGCGGCGACCTCCTCCGGCTGCCCGGGACGGCCCAGCGGGATCGGGATCATGTCGTCGGGGATGCCCTCGGTGATCGGTGTCCGGATCAGGCCGGGGTGCAACGAGTTCACCCGGACGCCGTGCGGGGCTAGCTCGATGGCGACCGACTTGGTCAGGCCGCGCAGGCCCCACTTCGAGGCTACGTAGCCGTGCACGCCGGAGGTGCCGCGCAGCCCCTCGATGGACGAGTTGTTGATGACCGAGCCGCCGCCGGCGGCGATCAGCGCGTCGGTGGCCGCGCGGATGCCGAGGAAGGGACCGGTGAGGTTAACGTCGATGATCTCCCGCCACTTCGCCTCCTTGAAGCGGCCGATGGCGCCGCCGTTGACGATCCCGGCGTTGTTGAAGAGCACGTTGAGGCGGCCGAACTCGCGGACGGCGGTCTCGACGGCGGCCGTCCAGTCCTCGGCGCGGGTCACGTCCAGGTGCACGTAGCGGGCGGCGGCGCCCAGCTCATCCGCGACGGCCGCGCCCTCCTCGTCGAGGATGTCGCCGATCACGACCTCGGCGCCCTCGGCGACGAGCGCGCGGGCGGCGGCCGCTCCGATGCCTCGCGCGCCGCCGCTGATCAGGGCGACCTTCCCGGCCACACGTCCCATCGTCCCGGTCCTCCTCGTTCTCAGCGGCTCGTTCTCAGCGGCTCGTTCTCAGCGGCTCGTTCTCGGCGGCTCGTTCTCGGCGGTCAGGCGTTCTCAGCGGGGCAGGGTCGTCGCGAAGACGCCGCGGGCGGTGTTGAACGGCAGGTCGAGCGGGGTCCGGAGCCCCGGCGGCGCCGCGACGACGTCGGGGATCGCGTTGACGATCCGCCCGGCGCCCGAGGCGATCGCGGAGTAGTTGTGGTCTCCGCGGGCGCTGGACGGGCAGACGTCCACGCGGTACGAGGGCTCGCCGTCGATCTCGACGCGGTAGGAGCCGCCGTCCTGCGCGGGCTGCGGCCAGTCGGGGCGCAGGTCGCCGCGGAGCCGGTTCGTGTGGTCGATGACGAGGACCTCCTTGCCGCCGACGACGCCGCGGATCTGGAACCGCACGGCCGCCACCCCGCCCGCGGGGATGTGCCCGGCGGCGACGTCGAACGCCTCCGGCGCCGGCTCCTGCTCGAACCACTCGGTGATCTCGTCCAGTTCGAAGCCGAAGCCGCGGGCCAGCATCCGGAGGCTGACGCCCCAGGACGCCGCGAGCATGCCCGGCCGGAACATCTTCGGCAGCTCCCCCACCGGCCGGCCGAAGCCCATGAAGTCGAGGATGACCGGGCTTCCGTCGTAGCTCGCGTAGTCGGCGATCTCCAGGCAGCGCACCCGCTCCACCCGCTGGCAGGTGCTCGCGATCGCGAAGGGCAGCAGGTCATTGGCCCACCCGGGGTCCACTCCGGTGACGAAGAGGCTCGTCCCGCCCGCCCGGCAGGCGTCCTCGACCGGGTCGATCATGCCGTCCGGCAGGACGCCCCACGGGTAGATCAGGGGCACCGGTGAGGAGGCGACGACGTTGCTGCCCGAGGCGAGGATCGTCCGGATGTCGCCGAGGGCCTTGGTCAGCCGGATCTCGCCGAGCGCGCAGTACACCGTGCACTCGGGCCGCGCTGCCAGCGCCGCCTCCAGGTCGCCGGTGGCCTGCACGCCCGTGACCACGTCGAGGCCCGCGAGCTCACCCGCGTCCCGGCCGATCTTGCCGGGGTTCGATACGACGAGCCCGGCCAGGTCGAAGCGGGGATCCTCGATCAGCTGGGACAGGGCGATGCGGCCGACGTTGCCGGTCGCCACGTGGAGTACGCGGATGGCCATGGTGCTCCTGCTGGACGGGTGGGGCGCGCGGGCCGGGGCGGTGCCGCACGGAGGCTGTGCACCTGACTGGACACCTGTCCACCCTAGAGTCGGCCACGTACCGCGGCAATAGCGATCTCGCGGAGATCCGGCCGCGGACGGGAACGGACCGCCGCCCGTGGGGCGGCGGTCCGTCCTCCATCGCGGATCAGGCCGAGGTCACCCGGCCGTGTTCCCTGCCACGCTCGTTCCGAACCGGCTGCCCGCAGGCACGCCGCCCTGGCCGGCGAACCAGTTGTCCGCCACCACCGGCGTGCCGAACAGCGCCCGCCAGGGCGTCGCGTGCGCGGCGCCCTTGCCGTCGTGCCCGGGAGCGCCGACCACGATGCCCGCGGCGCCGGGCCCGAACGCCAGCGCGGCGCCGAACCGCGCTCCGGCCAGCGGCTTGCCGCCGAACCCGTCGGTGCCCTGGCTGACGGTGCCGTCCACCCGCGGGGCGGACCCGACCTGCACCCCGTGCACCCGGCCCGCGTCGGCCAGGCCGCCCACGTCCTCGCCGGGCGAGCCGATCGCCACCGACACCTCCGGGGGCGCCGAGGCCGACTCGACGACGCCGGCGGCCACGCCGGTGCCGAACCCGTCGCCGGACTCGTTGGCCCCCGGAACCCCGGCGACGCCCTGGTGCACGGCCAGCACCTCGCTGACCTGCCTGCCGTCGTAGCCGAGGACGGTCACCATCCCGGCGTCGGACGCGTCGCCGATGTCCTCCCCGGGCACCCCGACGGCCACGCGCACCGGCAGGGCCGGATGCCAGGCGGCGGAGACGCTCGCGCCGAACCGGTCGCCCGCCTCGGACGCGCCGCTGATGCCGGCGGAGTCCTGGCCGATCCCGGCCGACTCGATCGCGGCCTGCGGGTCCTCGACGATGTGGACCATCCCGGCGTCCTTCTCGGTGCCGACGTCCTCGCCGGGCACCCCGATCACCGCGGTCGGCTTGTCGAAGTCCCCGGCCGCCAGCGACGCGCCGAAGCGGTCGCCTGCCTCCACGGTGCCGGCGAAGTCCTGGACGTCCTGGTGCAGCAGCGTGACGCCCTCGACCTCGCCGTTGTAGACCGCCAGGACGTGGACGAGGCCCGCGTCCGTCTTGCTCTCGCCGTCTCCCAGGTCCTCGCCGGGGGCGCCGACGAGCACCGTGCCGCGCATCCCGCTCACGGCCGTGCCGAAGCCGTCGCCCGCCTCGGTCCTGTCGCCCGCTCCGCCGGCGCCCTGGCCCAGCGTGAGCGGCGCGGGCCGCGCGTCCCGGCCCGGATCGAAGACCACGTGCGCCAGGCCGCCGCCCGCGTTCTCTCCGGGCGCGCCGACGATCAGGTCCTTGGCGCCGTTCCCGTTGACGTCGGCCACGGCGACCGCCGCGCCGAACGCGTCGCCCGCCTCGGGCTCGTCGCCGATGCCGGCGGCGCCCTGCGTCAGGGTCAGCCACCGGTCGCCGCACCGGACGTGGACCGCACCGGCGCCGGTCTTCCCGTCCACGGTCGCGGCGGGGTCGCCCACCGCCGCCGCGAGGTCGCAGTCCGCGGCCGCACCGGCCGTCCCGGCCTGCACCGGGACGATGAGCGCGGCCGCCGCCACCACTCCCATGATCTTTCGAGATCTGGTCATGAACGCCTTCCCTGCGGGGCTTTGCGGTGAAGCTCGTTTCTCAGATGTGACGCTCGATGACCTTGAACGGGTTACCGCTCCGGCGACTTGATGATCTCCACCCGGTCCCCGCCGGTGAGGAGCGAGGCCAGCCGGGCGCCCTCCTCCTCGACGGCGTGCCGGTCGGTCTCGGCGATGTGGTTCAGGGGGCTGACCACGACGGTGTCCGCTTCGACGGTCCAGGTGGCGGCGACCCGGCCGTCGACCAGGACGGCGCGTTCACCGGCGACGGAGATCCCGCGATGGGCGTCGTCGATGATGCGGCTGCGGTCGTTGTAACCGAGGATCGCGTTGTCGAACGCGGGGAGGAACCGTACGGGGGCGGGCGTGTCCGGGTCGGGGCGCGGAGCGTCGGGGAGGTCGAGCAGCTCGCGGCCCCGCTCGTCCCGGAAGGCGACCAGTTCCCCGCGCACGGCGGCGACCGCGGCCCGCAGCCCGGCGAGCCCGCACCAGGCGCGCAGGTCGGCCGTGGCGGCGGGGCCGTACGCGGCGAGGTAGCGCCGCACCATCGCCTGGCCGACCGGGTCCGTGTCGTCCTCGGGCAGCGGGTCGATCTCCCGGCCGAGCCAGGACGACAGCAGGACGTTGCGGACGCCCGCCTTCTCCCGCCACACCCCGCGCGGCGGCGCCTGCGCCGTGGGGAGCGAGGAGACGAGCATCTCGCCCAGGGCCCGGCGCGGCACGTCCGGCCAGCGCCCGGCGACCGCGTCGACCATCTCGGTCATCGTGCGGGGGCGGCCGTCGCCCAGCGCCGCCAGGCCCGCCGCGGCGAGTTCGTCCAGGTCGACGCCGTCGAGGTCGCGGCGGTAGACCCCGAGTGCCTTCTGGCGCAGCATGGCGGTGTGCCGCGCCCGCCACGCGAGGACGTCGCCGGCGGTGACGAGGTGGACGGTGCGGCGCATGAGGTGCGTGCGCACCACGCGCCGCCCGGTCAGCAGGCCGGACAGCTCCGCCGGGTCGAACGCGCGGAGCCGGGACCAGAGCCCGACGAACGGCTCCTGCGGCTCCTGCGCCTGCAGGCCGCAGAGGTGCGCGACGGCGTCGGACGCCGGCAGGTCCGAGCGTTCGAGCAGCAGTTGCCGGGCGAGCGCGGCGCGGTTGAGCGCCCGGTCGTCCAGGACGGGCATGGTCGGCTCCCTGGTTCCTCGTGATCAGGCCGGAACCAACGATGCCCGGAGAAGCGGCCACTTTCTGACCGCTTCTCCGGGCGAAGCCTCAGCCGGATCCCGGCAGCGGGATCCGTCACCGCCTGCCGGAGCGCCGAACCTCGCGGACCGCGTCCTTGGCCTTCTCGCCGACCTGCTTGGCGCCGCCCGCCATGCGGTCCTTGCGGCCCTCGGCCTCCAGGTACGGATCGCGCGACTCGCGCCCCGCGGCCTCCTTGGCGCGCCCCTTGCCGCGCTGCGTCCTGTTCTTCAGCTTGTCGAACAGCCCCATCGGGTCCTCCTCCGGATGCTCGGACGGGTGTGTCTGCACCGCCGCCCGCCGTCAGCCGGCGCGGCGCATGCTCCGGCGGTAGCGCTCCGCCTCCTGGTGGATGCGCGCCTCGGTCGCCATGAGATCCGCCTCGGCGCGCTCGGTCCGCATCCGGGCGTGCATCTCCCGGAAGGTCGGTACACGGCGTCCCGTCCGCGCCGGCTTCACGGCGTGCCTCGTCCCCCGCCGCTTGAAACGTCCCAGCAGCCTCATGTCGCTCCTCTCCGCACCGGACGGGCAGCCATGTGCCCCATTCCGGACATTCCATGCACGCAGTGGCGTTGACGTGCGATTACCGTGCTCCGCCGCGGTGCAGCAGGAAGGCGTCAGGGTGCGTCAGGAGGGCGGGGCGGTGGCCGGCCGGCGGGTCCGCGCGAGCACCCCGGCCACCGCGGCGGACCGGTAGGCGGCGGCCACCTCGCGCCACCAGGCGAGCTCGCAGTGCAGGTCGGTGCCGTCGCGCTCGTCGCCGTACCGGTCGGCGGCGGTGGCGTCGCCGGCGCGGACGCCGTCCCGCCAGGCGTGCAGCGCGGCCTTGATCTGGGCGGCCTCGACCGTGGTGGTGAGGCGCTCCCCGGCGAGCCCCTGGCGCTCGCCCAGCCGGCAGGCGTCCTCCTGGACGGCGGGGTCGAACAGCGGGCTCAGCGTCCACCGCCAGTCGCTCAGCTCGATCAGCGTCCGGCGGATCCGGTGCTGGACGTCCAGCCGCCTGCCTGGCGCGACGAACACGGCGTTCGGGTTGACGTCGCGCAGGTCGCGGTGCAGCGGCCGCAGCGTCCAGTACGCCGACCACAGGCCGAGGGCGCGGCGGGCGGCGGACCAGCGCGGCCCCCAGACGGGGATCACCAGGGCGGCGGTCAGCAGGAAGCAGCCGGTCAGCGACGCGATGACCGGCACCAGGTTGCCCATCGGGTCCAGCGCGGACGAGCCCAGCCAGTTCGCGGCCATCGTCAGCAGGCGCAGCAGCGCGTAGACGACCAGGACGAGGCTGGCGCCGCCGTAGAGCCGCAGGCCCCGGCGCAGGTAGGGCAGGTCGGCGTAGTCGGGCTGCCGCGCCCAGGTGAGGCACCAGCGGGTCAGGATCGTCGAGCCGGTGACCGTGGCCGCGTAGTAGATCGTGTACATGGCGGCGATGGTCGGCTGCCCGGCGTAGTGGAACGTGAAGTCGACGGGCCGCTCCTCCGGCACGTCCGACAGCGCGAACAGCACGACCATGCTGGCGATCACGAGGGAATAGGCCGGGACCACCCAGCGGATCCGCGGCCACGCCCGCGCCGTCGAGTAGCGCCACAGCAGCGCGAGGACGAGGAACAGCCCGCCGAGCGCGGCCAGTCCGACCGCGGCCACCAGTTCCGCGACGTTCGGAATTCCGGTGGCGCGATTAATGACCTTAACGCTGGCCGGAAATGCGGACCACATGGTGACGGCGAAGCAGAACACGGTGGCGCACAGTGCCCACACCCGGGCGCTGCTCCAGCGTTGCCGCAGGTAGCGCAGCTTGTAGAGGAAGACGATCGTGAGCATGAGGCCGCACACGGGGAAGGCGATGTTCATGATCACCCTGGATTCTCCTCGGCAGGGGGTTCCCAACATTCACGTTCCGCGCCCGGAGCGCCAGCGGGACGGAGAACAAGATGTGATCGATTTCCCGGCCGGCCGTGCGCCCGAACGCCTTGCCGGTTTGTCGCAGATGTGAAGAATCTGAGTGCTAGGTGAGACGGGGGTCCGGAAATGGGGGCGCATGGCAGCCGATATCGATGAGCCGGTGGGGCTCGGCCGCACGCTGGGCACCACCAAGATCGTCTTCCTGGTGGTCGCCGCCGCGGCGCCGCTGGTGGCGATGGCGGGCACGGTGCCGCTGTCGATGGGCGTGGGGAACGGGGCCGGGGTGCCCGGCGCCTACCTCGTCGCCACGCTCACCCTGCTGTGCTTCTCGGCGGGGTACGCGGCGATGGCCCGGACGATCACGGGCGGCGGCGGCTTCTACGCCTACGTCGCCCGCGGGCTGGGCCGGCCGCCGGCCGCCGCGGGCGCGGTGCTCGCGCTGCTCGGCTACAACGGCCTCGTCGCGGCGCTCGCCGGGGGCATCGGCTACTTCCTGACCATCGAGGGCGGCGCGCCCGGACCCTGGTGGCTCTACAGCGCGGCGGGCATCGCGATCATGGCGGTGCTGGGGTTCCGCGCCGTCGACCTGTCGGCCAGGGTGCTGGCCGTGCTGCTGACCTGTGAGATCGGGATGCTGCTCGCCGTCGACCTGGCGATCCTGGCCGACCGGGGGACGGCCGCCTTCCCCGCCGCGTCGTTCGACCCGGCGACGGTGCTGTCCGGGGCGCCGGGCGTGGCGTTCATGTTCGCGTTCGGCTCCTTCGTCGGGTACGAGGCGGCCGCGATCTACGCCGAGGAGAGCCGCGACCCGGAGCGCGCGGTGCCGCGGGCCACCTACGCGGCCGTGCTGGTGATCGGGGTGTTCTACACACTGACGAGCTGGCTGACGGTCGGCGCGCTGGGCGCGGACCGGGCCCGCGAGGTCGCCGACGACCAGGAGGGCGAGCTCATGCTCAACCTGACCTCGGACCTTCTCGGCACGACCGCCGAGGCGCTGTTCGGGCTCCTGGTCATCACCAGCATCTTCGCCTCGCTGCTGGCCGCCCACAACGCGGCCGGCCGCTACCTGTACTCGCTGGGGCGCGACGGGCTGGTCTTCACCCGGCTGGGCCGCGTCCACCCGCGGCACCGCTCCCCGTACGCGGCGAGCGTCGCGCAGTCCGGGTTCACGCTGGTGGTCGTGGCCGCGTTCGCGGTCGCCGGGCTGGACCCGTACCGCAACCTCGTCACCGTGATGAGCGGGCTGTCGACGCTGGGCATCGTGCTGCTGCAGATGCTGACCGCGGTGGCCTGCGTGGTCTACTTCCGCCGCCGCCGCGACCCGCGGCTCCTGCGCACGCTCGTCCTCCCCCTCGCCGGATGCGCCGGGCTGGTCACCGCGACCGTCCTGCTGCTGGCGAACTTCGGCACGCTGGCGCACAGCGACGCCGTGGCGATCAACACGCTGCCGTACCTGGCGATGCTGCTCGCGGCGGGCGCCGCGCTGTACGCGCTGCGGCTGCGTGGCACCGACCCTGACCGCTATGCCAGGATCGGCGCGTCGCACCCCGACACCGCGGACGCGACGCCCGCCGATGTCCTGACACCGCCCCGAACGGGGGACGCAGATGGCTCGCACGCTCGGTGACCTGCACGAGCTCACCGGGAAGGAACTGTTCTGCTCGGACTGGGTGCGGCTCGGCGCCGGCGACGAGCGGGCCTTCGCCGACGCCTCCTTCCTGCGCGAGGACTTCCTCGGCGCGCCGCCGGCGAACGGCGACCCGTACGGCGACCGGCTCATCTCCGGGTTCCTGCTGCTGTCGCTGCTCGTCGCCTTCCACAAGCGGGAGCTGGACCTCGATCTGCGGGGCGCCTACGGGCTGAACTACGGCGTCGACAAGGTGCGGTTCCTCCGCCCGGTGCTGGCCGGGGAGCGCGTGCGGCTCCGTGCCCGGCTGGTCGAGGCCCGCGAGAAGGAGCCGGGCCGGGTGCGCGTGCTCACCCGCAACGTCCTGGAGGTCGAGGACGCCGACACCCCCGCGATGGTCGCCGACTGGATCTCGCTGTTCGTCGCCCCGGAGGAGGAAGGACCGGCGATGCCCGAACTGCCCGGCGAGGAGGTCGTGCCGCGGGCGGGCAGGGTGGCCGACTACCTCGATCATTGGGCGTCCCGGACCCCCGACGCGCCGCTGGACGAGCTCGACGGCACCGGACGCGCCCCGCGGACCTACCGGCGCGCCGCGGACGACGTGGCCCGCTGCGCCGCCGCGCTGCGCGCCTCGGGGGTGCGGCACGGCGACCGGGTGGCCGTGCTGACGACCCCGCGCCCGGAGTTCCTCACCCTGTTCCTCGCCCTCTCCCGGATCGGCGCGGTGTGGGTCGGGCTCAACCCCCGGTACACGCGCGACGAGCTGCTGCACGTGGTGACCGACAGCGAACCGGTGCTGCTCGTCTCGCTCGCCGAGCACGACGGCCGCTCGTACGCGGCGGACATGGCCGCGCTGCGGGACGCGGCCGACTCGGTCCGGGAGACGGTGGCGCTGACGGGCGCGTTCCCGGGCGCGGTGCCGTTCGAGGAGTTCATCGCCCGCGCGGGCGGGCCAACCGGCGAGTCCTCAGGCCAGTCCTCGCCGGAAGGCTCGGATGACGACCCCGGGCTGGTCATCTACACGTCCGGGACGACGGGCCGTCCCAAGGGCGCCGTCATCAGCCACCGAGCGTTCGCCGAGGGGTGCCGCCTCCAGGCGACGCGCCTGTACCACTCGCCCGCCGCGGCCTTGGCCAACCTCCCGGTCAGCCATGTGGGCGGGGTCATGGACGTCGTTTCGGTCCCGCTGGCCATGGGCGGCGCCGTCTGCTTCGTGGAGGACTTCGACCCGGCCGCGATCCCGGCGGCCATCGAACGCGCGCGGGTCACCATGTGGGGCCAGATCCCCACCATGTTCCAGATGGTGATGGCGCAGCCGGAGTTCGCCGAGGCGGACCTGTCGTCGCTGGTGTACGTCGCGTGGGGCGGCGCGCCGCTGCCCCGCGAGCTGGTGCCGCCGCTGCGGGCGACGGGTGCGCGCCTCACCTCCGTGTACGGGCTGACCGAGAGCTGCGTCGCGGTGGCCTACAACGACCCGGACGCCGACGACGAGACGCTCGCCACCACGATCGGCCGCCCCGACCCCCGGCTCGAACTGCGGCTCGCCGGCGCGGACGGGACGCCGGCGGCGCCCGGCACGCCCGGCGAGATCCAGCTGCGCAACCCGTGCCTGATGAGCGGCTACCTCGGCGCGCCGGACGCGACCGCCGCGGCCTTCACGCCCGACGGGTTCCTGCGCACCGGCGACGTGGCCGTGGAACGCCCGGACGGCACCCTGACGCTGGTCGGCCGCCTGAAGGAGATGTTCAAGTCGGGCGGCTACAACGTCTATCCCCGCGAGATCGAGCTGGCCCTGGAGGCGCATCCGGACGTCGCCGCGGCGGCCGTGGTCGCCATGCCCGACCCGGTGTTCCACGAGGTCGGTGCCGCGTTCGTCATGACCCGTCCGGGCGCCGGGACCGGCCCGGACGACCTGGACCGCCACTGCCGCACCCGGCTGGCCGCCCACAAGGTCCCCAAGCACTTCGAGATCGTCGACGGGCTCCCGCTGCTGCCCACCGGCAAGGTCGACAAGGAGGCGCTCCGGCGGGCGCTTCCGCCCCGTCCCTAGGCGCAGGGGCGCCTGGCGATGCCGCCGTAGGACGTGATCGTGCGGCGGCCGGCGCGGGGGCGGGCGTCCGGCCAGTGGGCGACGTCCGCCACCTCGGGTGTCGTCAGGTCGAAGCCGTCGAAGAGGCCGGCTATCTGCTCGCGGGTGCGCAGGGTCAGCGGCGCGCTGGCGGTGGCGTACACCTCCTGGAGCATGCCGGCGATGTGCGGTGCGGCGTGGTCGCCGCACATGTGGCTGACGAGCAGCGCGCTGCCGGGGGCCAGCACGTCGCGGAGGGCGGCCACGGCCTCCTGGGGCCGCCCGTCATCGAGGTGGTGCAGGACCGCGCTGCAGAGCACGGCGACCGGGCGCCGGAAGTCCAGGACGTCGGCCACCCGCGACTCGGTGAGCAGGCGCTCCGGGTCGCGGACGTCCCCGGGAACGGTCACCACGGAGTCGCCTTCGTCCAGCAGCGCCCGCCCGTGCGCCACCACCACCGGGTCGTTGTCGACGTAGACGACGCGTGGGCGCCGCCCCCGCCCGGCGCCGCTGGCGGCGCTCTCATGGACGGCCCGCCCGATCGGCATCCCGCAGCCGAGGTCGAGGAACTGGTCGATGTCCGCCCGCTCCGCCAGCCACCGCACGCCGCGCAGCAGGAAGAGCCGCTCGGCGCGGGCGAGCCTGTACAGCTCCGGCGCGTACTCCAGGGCGTCCTGGACGGCCGACCGGTCCACCGCGTAGTGGTCCTTGCCGTCGAGGAGGTAGTTGTGCATCCGGGCGACGTTGGGGACGTCGGCGACGTGTCCGCCGAGCCCCCGCCGGCGGCTCCCGACCGCGTGCAGGCTCACGGCGCGGGCCCCCCGAGCGGGCGGCGGGAGCCATGCCACCGAGCCCGGTCATACTCAAGAAGCATGCAGACCCGCCCTCTCGTGGTGGCAGTAGCGCCGCTTCGGAGCGTAGCCAGCACGCAAGGACTACTTCAACTCAAATACGGATAAATTGGCCCGCTATTCCAGCGCAGTATGACGGCGGGTCACCGCCGGGCGTCCTTGGCCGGGTAGTGGACCAGCCCCTCGGCGATGCGCCGGACGTGCGGCGTGGCCTCGGCCGACGGCAGCTCGGCCGCCCGGTCGCCCTGTTCGGTCAGCCGCTCCAGGAGGAGGTCGGCCAGTTCCTCGGCCTCCTGCTCCTCGTCCACGGCGTGGTCGCTGCGTCCCGCGACGATGCGGGCCGCCTGCCCCGGCAGGTGCGGCGCGAGCCGGCGCAGGCCCTCGGCGCCGGACGCGGAGTCGAGCCGGTGGTGCAGCACCACGTGCGCCAGCTCGTGCAGCAGGATGCCTAAGCGGTGGTACCAGGACCGCGACTTCGCGCAGAACACCACGTACCCGCCGTCGGCCAGCCGCACGGTGGCCCCGCTGAACGGCGCGTCGCGCAGCGCGACGAACCGCAGCTCGACCCGCGCGCCGAGCAGCTCGCTCATCACCTCGCCCGTGCGGCGGCACAGCTCCCGGTGGGTCGCCCCGCCCGGTCCGCGGAACCGCGCCATCACCCCGTCGCAGAGCTCGCCGCGCTCGCGCCTGGTCATGCGGTTCATCGTGATCCGCCTCCGCTCGTGCCGCGCGCCGGCCTGGTCATCGGTCACTCCCGTCCCAGCGGGAACACCCAGCGGGTCTCCCCCGACTCCACCGCCTGCGTGATCGCCTCGACGGCCTGCCTGCGCAGTTCTGGGCTCCACGTGGAGGCGTGCTCGACCACCCGCGCCGCGAACTCGACCACGCCGGCGTCGCGCAGCGCCTTCAGGTCGGCGAGTTCCGCGTCGATGGCGGCGGCGAGCCGGTCGTCGAGGAAGTACGCGGCCTGCGGGACGCCGTCGTCGCCGGTCAGGCCGAAGTGTCCGGCCAGCGCCAGCATGTGCTTGAGCCGGGGGTTGGGCAGCGCGGCCGGGTGCAGCAGCTCCCGGATGTGGCTGGCCGAGATCGACCCGTACCGGCCGTCCGCGCTGATCGCGGCGGCGGCGTCCTCGGGCGTGTACGGCCCCTGCGCGGGCGGGTGGACGGCCTCGAACAGGTGCCGCAGCTTGGCCGGGAACGTGCGGCGCGGGCACTCCTCGCCCTCCCGCTCGCAGCGCCCGCCGACGAACGCGGCCGGGGACACGTCGAGGGCGGCGGCCAGGTCCTGGATCGTCTGCAGGGTCGGGTTGTCGCGGTGGCCCTTGCGCAGGTGCGAGATGTAGCCGTCGGTGATGTCGCCGCCGAGGTCGGTGACCGCCCGCGCCAGCTCGACGTTGGAGAACGGGCGCCGGCGGCCGGGGGGCCGCCGGCACAGGTCGTCCAAAACCGCCGCGAACGACAGGTCGTCAACCATGGCCACGCCTCCGCCTGGACCTTGCCCCAATTCGGGCACAACCGGCCAAGTCGCCCCCACTCTAGCGACGAACC
>NZ_SMKB01000017.1:0-56433 GCF_004348575.1 Actinomadura sp. 7K534 | reverse complement strand
GCCACCCCCAGTTCCCCGACGCCCTCCTCGGTCAGGAGGTAGGGGCCGCCGACCCGGACCCGCCGTCCGGCGACGGCGGCGGTGACGCCCAGGGCCGGGGACGAGCTGAAGTCGTCGGCCTGAGGCACGTCGAGTTGCCGCTCACCGGCGGCGCGGACGATCGCCTTGGCGAGCGGGTGCTCGCTCGGCGTCTCGGCGGCGGCGGCCGTCGCCAGAACCTCTTCCCCGGTGAGCCCGTCCACCGGTTCGACGGCGATGACGACGGGCTCGCCCCTGGTCAGGGTGCCGGTCTTGTCGAACAGCACGGCGTCCACGGTGCGCATGCTCTCCAGGGCCAGCCGGTCCTTGACCAGGACGCCGCCGCGCGCGGCGCGCTCGGTGGCGATGGACACCACCAGCGGGATCGCGAGGCCGAGGGCGTGCGGGCAGGCGATGACCAGGACGGTGACGGTGCGGGTGACCGCGTCGTCGGCGTAGCCCAGCAGCCCCCAGACCGCGACCGTGAGGACGGCCGTGCCGAGCGCGAACCAGAACAGCCACCCGGCGGCCGTGTCGGCCAGCCGCTGCGCCCGCGAGGTCGAGTTCTGCGCCTCCGCCACCAGGCGCTGGATGCCGGCCAGCGCGGTGTCCTCACCGGTGGCGGTGACCTCGACGCGCAGTCCCGAGTCGGTCGCGACCGTCCCGGCCACGACCCGCTCGCCGGGGCCGCGGCGGACGGTGCGGGACTCGCCGGTGACCATCGACTCGTCCATCCCGGCCTCACCGCTGACGATCAGCCCGTCGGCCGGGATGCCGCCGCCCGGCCGCACCAGCACCACGTCGCCGACCCGGAGGACGCTGGGATGGACGGTGACGAGCTCCTCGCCCTCGTAGCGTTCGGCCTCGTCGGGCAGCAGCGCCGCCAGCGAGTCCAGGGCGGAGCCGGCCCGCGCGAGCGACCGCATCTCGAGCCAGTGCCCGAGCAGCATGATCACGATCAGCAGCGCCAGCTCCCACCAGAAGTCCAGGTGCTCGGCGAGGAGGCCCAGCCGGGCGCCCCACGACGCGACGAAGGCGACGGTGATGGCCAGCGAGATCAGCAGCATCATTCCGGGCTTGCGGGAGCGCACCTCGTCGACGGCGCCGGTCAGGAACGGACGGCCGCCCCAGACGTACATCACCGTGCCCAGGAGCGGGGAGATCCACATCACCCAGTCCGCGTCCGGCAGCCCGTAACCCAAGATCGAGGCGAAGGCGCTGGAGAAGCCCACCACCGGCACGGCCAGGACGAGCATCACCCAGAACAACCGCCGGAACTGCCCCACATGGTCCCCGTGCCCCTCATGCCCCCCGTGCCCACCTGCATCGTGGACGTGCTCAGGGGCCGCCGCGGGCGGGGAATCGACCGTCCCTTGCTGGTGGTCGTGGCTATGGCCGGTCATGGACGCGCCTCTCTGTCCGTTATTGGTCGGCCGACTAGCACGGGCCGCGCTCCAGCCGCTGGATACCGGCATACCCCCGCAGGGTGGCACAAGCGACCCACCGGCCCCTCTCCCACCCTCGCGCACCGCGCCCTGCCGCCCCAAGACGCCTTCCACCTGCCGATAGGCCGTCCGGTTCGCCATAGGATCTACCGTGACGCCGCCCACCGGTCGCGGCTCGTGCTGCCGTTCACGAAGCCCACCGCGGCGGAGAACCCCTTCTCTGGAGGAGCAGCGTGAGCAAGGCCCAGATACTCGCGTCACCGGACGAGGCGGTGCGCGTCGTCAAGGACGGCGACACCGTCCTGGTCGGCGGCTTCGGCTTCGCCGGCATGCCGTTCGACCTGATCGACGCCCTGATCCGGCACGGCGCGGGCGACCTCACCATCGTGTCCAACAACGCCGGCAACGGTGAGGTGGGCCTGGCCGCCCTGCTGAAGGCCGGCCAGGTCCGCAAGGTCGTGTGCTCCTTCCCCCGGCAGGTCGACTCCTACGTCTTCGACGACCTCTACCGCCGCGGGGAGATCGAGCTCGACGTCGTCCCCCAGGGCAACCTCGCCGAGCGGATGCGGGCGGCCGGAGCGGGCATTGGAGCGTTCTACTGCCCGACCGGCGTCGGCACGCCGCTCGCCGAGGGCAAGGAGACCCGCACGATCGACGGGCGCGACTACGTCCTCGAATACCCCATCCGGGGGGACGTCGCCCTGATCACGGCGCACACCGCCGACACGATGGGCAACCTCGTGTACCGCAAGACGGCCCGGAACTTCGGCCCGGTGATGGCCACCGCCGCCGCGACGACCGTCGTCCAGGTCTCCTCGATCGTGGACGCCGGGCGGCTCGACCCGGAGGCCGTCGCCACCCCCGGCATCTACGTCGACCGCGTCGTCCAGGTCGAACCACGCCACTACACCGTGCAGGGAGCCCGCTGATGCCACTCGACCGTGACCAGCTCGCGGCCCGCGTCGCGCAGGACATCGCACCGGGCAGCTTCGTCAACCTCGGCATCGGCCAGCCCACCAAGGTCGCCGACCACCTCCCGGCCCAACTCGGCGTCGTCCTGCACACCGAGAACGGCATGCTGGGCATGGGCCCGGCCGCCACCGGCGACGAGGT
Source organism: Actinomadura sp. 7K534 (assembly GCF_004348575.1). Classification (NCBI taxonomy): domain Bacteria; kingdom Bacillati; phylum Actinomycetota; class Actinomycetes; order Streptosporangiales; family Thermomonosporaceae; genus Actinomadura; species Actinomadura sp. 7K534. The sequence goes on along the minus strand of NZ_SMKB01000017.1, from coordinate 53,857 downwards.
CGACCCCGACCTCACCAACGCAGGCAAGGTGCCCGTCACCGAACTGCCCGGAGCCGCGTACTTCCACCACGCGGACTCCTTCGCCATGATGCGCGGCGGCCACCTCGACGTGTGCGTCATGGGCGCCTTCCAGGTCTCGGCGGGCGGCGACCTCGCCAACTGGGACACCGGCGCGCCCGGCTCGATCCCAGCCGTCGGCGGCGCGATGGACCTGGCGATCGGCGCCAAGCAGGTCTACGTGATGATGACGCTCTTCGCGAGGGACGGCAGCCCGAAGCTCGTACCGGCCTGCACGTACCCCCTCACGGGCGTCGGCTGCGTCAGCCGCGTCTACACCGACCAGGCCGTCTTCGAGATCACCCCCGACGGCGTCCGCGTCCTGGAGTCGTTCGACCTCTCCCTAGACGACCTCCGCACCCGCCTGGACATCCCGCTCCTGACCGCCCCCTCCTGACCGCCCCCGGCGAGCGCGTCCCCACATGACGGAGACGCGCTCGCCAACGCGGCACCGCTATACGCCATATCCCGTCGCCCAGGCTCCGATTCCGGCCGTGGCCGGAATCGTCCATGGCCTTCATATGGATGATATGTCAGCATTCCTGGTAGGTGCCGGTCGCGTGAGGTGAAGCGATGTCGCATATACCTCCCACCCCGCTCGGATATGCCGAAGCGGCGAAGGAAGTGCGGACGATCGCCGCGCCGCTGCTGACCGCGGCCGCCCTTTCGCTGACCGGAGTGGTGGCCGCGGCGAATGACGAGAATTTTCGCTGGCCGGGGCTTACCCTGCTGGTCCTCGTCATAGCGTCCTTGCTGTTCGTGGCCAGCATGCAGTTGCATTTCTACGCCCGCCAGTACCTGTACTCGATCGCCGACATAGAGGACTGGTACGGGAGCCGGATCTCCGGCGAGGAGCCCAACCTCTACGAGGCTCTGCTCGCCCAGCAGGGAGACGACTTCGGCAAGTGGAGAAGGTTCAACAACGGTGCGACCAACTCCTTCAACGCGGGCACTCTGCTGCTCGCCTCCGGCATCGCCCTCGCCCTCATACCGCAGGTGGGCAGGGAGATGGAGTGGAGATGGTCAGCGGTCGCACTGCTCGTGGCCTGCACGGTCATAGACCTGATCTGGATCGTCTACCTGTACTTCGAGAGCGGCAGGTACGCGTTCAAGGTCAGCGAGAGAATGCTTCGCGCGGTGAACCGAGATCCCGAAGTGGAACCAGGAGGCGACAATGAGCACTGAGGCCACCATCCTGCCGGGCTTCCCACCGCTTTCCGGGAAGGGAGCCGACTGCCGCGGCCGCAACTGCCCGATCAAAGTCGCCAAGCCGCTCAAGGGGGACACCATCGAGGCTTGGCACACGGCCCTCGAGAACGGCCAGGAGTCGGCGGCGGCCCACCTGCAGCAGTTCAATGCGCATGTCCAGCACAAGAATGACTGCAGGTTCCGCAACCTGCCTCCGTCCGTGCACCATTGGGCCCGCTCGCGAGGCAAAGGCTACGACGACCTCGTGAGAGAGGCGGAGCGGCTGGAGAGCATGGGTTACCACCTCTCCTGAGGCCCCGCCATCGGCGCTCCGGTGCGAATGAGCACGTCCGGGTCCGCCGGTGAGGCGCTTCCCATGGCTATGTCGTGCCGTCGCTCTCCGTCCGGCCGGGCCGGCCGTGATCGTAGGGCAGCTCGGCGGCACGGTCGGCCAGCACATCGGAGATGCGCTGGAAAAGGTCCCATTCGCCTTCGCGGTCCGGTAGCGGGTAGTGCATCGCCCGCACGAGGTCGAAGCGGTGCAGGTCGTAAACGACGTGCATCAGTTGCGCGTACGCCTGGGCGGTCGTCACCGCGCCCTTGTAGGCCAGGGCCGCCGCGCCGAGTGATCCGGCGGGCAGCCACCACACGCCGGATTCGTCGTACACGGCCGCTCCTGACGCGGCGGCGCAGGCCAGGAAGCTGTAACAGAGGTTGACGGAGGTGTCCAAGGTGTCGCGAGCGGAGTTCACCGCGGACGCGAGGGATCGGGAGATCTGCGGATAGATGCGGGGCCAGGACGCCAGCGTCGTCAACCCGTAACGTTCGCCCGCGCGCATCTCGCCCGCGCGCAGCGCGTTGCCGAGCGCCGTGGGGAGCAGCACCTCGTACGGCGGCAGGGCGGCCAGGCGGCGCGCTCCGTCGGCGCGCACCCGCTCGCGGCCGGCGTCCCGGACGATGCCCTCCGCCCGCCGCCACCTGCGGCGCTGGTACCGCACCAGCACATCGGCAAGGCGAGCCGCGGGCGCCCAGCGGCCCCAATAGCCCTCCAGCATCCGGACCGCCCGGACCTGGAAGGGGTGGAGGAGCAGCCCGAGGACGGCGGCGCAGGCGCAGATACCGAGGACGGTCCCGGCGATCCCCGCCGGGGTGTGCGGAGCGGCGTCCGTCCAGCGTCCGTGCCCGGAGAAGGCATCGGCCCGGATCAGCGTCCAGAGACACGCGACGAAGATGGCGTGCGGAACGAATCCCACCGACAATGCCCGTCGCACTGAGCCCGTCCTCCCCAGCCGTCACAGGAGGACAAGTTAGGTGATCAGGCGGCCCGCCCGTCAGGGCGCGGCATCCGCCAAGCCCGACTCCCCACCGGATGACGACCCGCTGCGCCTCCCGGTACCGCCCGTGCGATGATCAAGTGGATGACGAACTACGCCCGTATGTACCGGTTCGGGGTTGCGCCGTGGGAGCGCTATGGGAAGGCGGCCGCGGAGAGCATCGCGTCGCTTCTGGACCGTGAAGAGGCCGAGCGTCCCCGTCCCCCTGGCCGGGCCCTCGACCTCGGTTGCGGCCGTGGCCAGTTCACGCCGGAACTCGCGCGCAGGGGGTGGGACGCGGTGGGTGTCGACTACGTGCCCGCCGCGATCGAGGCCGCCCGCAAGGGCGGCGAGGGAGTCACCTACGTCGTCGGAGACGTGACCGATCTGTCCTCCGACCTGGGATCGTTCGACTTCTTCTTGGACATCGGCTGTTTCCAGGGGTTCGACACGGAGGGCCAACGGGCCGAGGGCCGCGGCGTCACCGCTCTGGCCAAGCCCGAAGCTACCCTTCTGATGCTTGCGTTCGGTCCTACCCGTCTGCGCTCGCGCATCGGCGGCGTCTCCCAGGCAGAGGTAGAGGCCGCCTTTCCCGACTGGGCCCTACTTGACGTCCAGCCCGCGGAAACCGCCGGCCTGGGCTGGCCCATGAACAAGACCGCCCCCCAGTGGTACCGCCTGCGCCACCGTTCCTGACTCTCCACCTCCGCTCGCCGGTGTGTCTTCGGGTACTTCGGGGGGCGTAGTCGGGGTGTCGTCCTCTGTAGGACGACTCTGAGGGGTGCCGGCGGTCACGATCGGTGCATGAGTGGGAATGTGGATGGCCAGGGTTCGGTGGCCGTGCGTACTGAGGGGTTGACCAAGAGGTACGGGGAGCAGGTCGCTGTTGATTCGGTGAGTTTGACCGTGCGGCAGGGGGAGGTCTACGGCTTCCTGGGGCCGAACGGGGCCGGGAAGACGACGACGCTGCGCATGATCCTTGGGCTGATACGGCCGAGTGGCGGGTCGGCGACCGTGCTGGGGCGGCCGGCGGGTGGCGCGGGTGTGAACCGGCAGGTCGGTGCGCTGGTCGAGGGGCCGGGGTTCTACCCGTATCTCAGCGGGCGCGACAACCTGCGGGTGCTGGCGCGCTATCGCGGTATCGGTGACGGCGGCGTCGGGCGGGTGCTGGAACGGGTCGGGCTCGCCGAGCGGGCGTCCGACGCGTTCAAGGCGTACTCCCTCGGGATGAAGCAGCGGCTCGGGGTCGCCGCGGCGCTGCTCGGTGATCCCGGGCTGCTGGTCCTCGACGAGCCCACCAACGGGCTCGATCCCGCGGGCGTCGGGGACATGCGGCGGCTGCTGACCGAGCTGGCCGCCGCGGGGCACACGGTGCTGCTGTCCAGCCACATGCTGAGCGAGGTCCAGGAGACGTGCGACCGGGTCGGGGTGATCAACCGGGGGCGGCTCGTCGTGGAGGCCACGGTCGGGGAGCTGCGGGGTTCCGGCGGCCTGCGGGTGCGGGCCGAGCCCATGAGCACCGCGCTGGACGTGAGCAGGCGGCTCGCCGGGGACGACGTGACCGTCGACGACGGGGCGCTGCTGCTGCGCGTCGACCCCGGCCGGGCGGCCGAGGTGACGCGGGCGCTGGTGGCGGCCGACGTCGACGTCCACGAGATACGCCCGGTCGAGCGCTCGCTGGAAGAGGTCTTCTTCGAGATGACCGCGGACCAGGAGGCGGCCCGGTGAGCACCCTGCCTTCGGCTGCGCCTATGACGACACAGACCGCGGACGAGGAGGTGGCACGATGACCGCGCTGACCGCGAGTACGCGTGCGGAGGTTCTGCGGCTGCGGCGATGGCCTGCCCTGTGGACGCTGGGCGGGGTGTGGCTGCTGCTGAACATCACCTTCGGTTACGTGTTCCCGTATCTCTCGTACAGGAATGGCGGCGGGTTCGCCAATGAGGGGGCCGACCCCAGGCAGTTGCTCGCCGACGTCATGCCGGAGAGCGTTCCCGTAGCGGTGGTGCAGGGGATGCCCATGTTCGGTGGGGCGATCCTGTTCGCGCTGGGCGCCCTGACCGCGGGCAGCGGCTACGGGTGGGGGACGTGGAAGACCGCGTTCACCCAGGGCCCGGGACGTTCGGCCGTGCTCGGCGGCACCCTCGCCGCTCTCGGCGGCGTCGTCGTCGCCGTCGTGCTCGGGACGTTCGCCATAGACCTCGGCATCGCCGCGTCGCTCGCCTCTGTCGAGGGTCAGGGCATCGTCTTGCCGGCCGCAGGGGACGTGGCGCGCGGGCTGGGCGGCGGTGCCCTGATCCTGGCCCTGTGGACGGCCGCCGGTCTGGCCGTCGGCACGCTCACCCGCAATCCCGCGCTCGCCGTGGCGCTGGGGCTGGTGTGGACGCTCGCGGTGGAGAACCTGCTGCGCGCGGTGTCGTCCCTGCTCGACTGGCTGGGGCCGATCACGGACGTCCTGCCGGGGACGGCCGCGGGGTCGATCGCCTCGGCGGTCGGGGGGAACCCGGTGTCGGAGGGCGGCTCCCCCGGCGTGGTCGACAACCTCGGCGGCGGCGCGGCGGTCACCGTGGCGCTCTGCTACCTCGCGGTCTTCGTCGTCGTCACCGGAGTGCTCGCGCGCCGCGACGTCGCGTGACCGCCCGCGGCGCTGCTTTTTGAAGGTTCTCCACAATTCGAGCGGCGCAGCATGAGTCGTGTCCGGCATGGCGCCGCGGCCGGGTGGACGGAAAAGTGATACCTGCCGCGACGGTCATGCCGCGGTGCGCGCAGCGTCGGTCTGGAGAAGGGCTCGGTCGGGTGTTCAGTCGTGTCGCCATCGTCAACCGTGGTGAGGCCGCCATGCGGCTCATCCACGCCGTGCGGGACATCACCGCGGAGACCGGGACGCGGATCGAGACCGTCGCCCTGCACACCGACGTCGACCGCACCGCCACGTTCGTCCGCGAGGCGGACCTGGCCTACGAGCTCGGGCCGGCGTCCGCGCGTCCCTACCTCGACATGAAGGTGCTGGAGCGCGCGCTGGTGGAGACCGGGGCCAACGCCGCGTGGGTGGGCTGGGGCTTCGTCGCGGAGGACCCGGCGTTCGCCGAGCTCTGCGAGAGGCTCGGCGTCACCTTCGTGGGCCCGAGCCCGGACGCGATGCGCAAGCTCGGCGACAAGATCGGCGCGAAGCTGATCGCCGAGGAGGTCGGGGTCCCGGTCGCGCCGTGGAGCCGGGGGCCGGTCGAGACGCTCGACGCCGCCCTCGCCGCGGCGGAGAAGATCGGCTACCCGCTGATGCTCAAGGCGACCGCGGGCGGCGGCGGCCGCGGCATCCGCGTGGTCGCGAACGCCAGTGAGCTCACCGACGCCTACGAGCGCACGAGCCAGGAGGCCGCGCGGGCGTTCGGCAGCGGCGTCGTCTTCCTGGAGCGCCTCGTCACCGACGCCCGGCACGTCGAGGTCCAGGTGATCGCCGACGGGCAGGGCACGGCGTGGGCGCTCGGCGTCCGCGACTGCTCGGTGCAGCGGCGCAACCAGAAGGTCATCGAGGAGTCGGCGTCGCCGGTGCTGGACGCGGCGCAGGCGGCGGAGCTGAAGGCGTCGGCGGAGCGGCTCGCCCTCGCGGTCGGCTACCGCGGCGCGGCGACCGTCGAGTTCCTCTACCACCCCGGTGACCGGCTGTTCGCGTTCCTGGAGGTCAACACCCGCCTCCAGGTCGAGCACCCGATCACCGAGGCGACCACCGGGTTCGACCTCGTCAAGGCGCAGCTGCACGTGGCGGCGGGCGGCCGGCTGGAGGGCGACCCGCCGGCGGAGCGGGGGCACGCGATCGAGGCCCGGCTGAACGCCGAGGACCCCGACCGCGACTTCGCGCCGTCCCCGGGCCGCATCGCGCGGCTGGACCTGCCCGCCGGGCCGGGCATCCGGGTCGACACCGGCGTCAGCGAGGGCGACACCATCCCCGCCGACTTCGACTCGATGATCGCGAAGATCATCGCCTACGGCGGCGACCGCGCCGAGGCGCTCGGCAGGCTGCGCCGGGCGATGGCGCAGACCACCGTGATCATCGAGGGCGGCGCGACGAACAAGAGCTTCGTGCTCGACCTGCTCGACCGGCCCGAGGTGATCGACGCCAGCGCCGACACCGGCTGGATCGACCGCGTCCGCGACGAGGGCGGGCTCGTCACGCACCGGCACTCCGCCGTCGCGCTGGCCGCCGCCGCCATCGAGGCGTACGAGGAGGAGGAGCGCGCCGAGCGGCAGCGGCTGCTGTCGACGGCGTTCGGCGGACGCCCCCAGGTCCAGCACGAGAGCGGGCGCCCCCTCGACCTCAAGCTCCGCGGCGCCGCCTACCGGGTGCGGGTCGCGCGGATCGGCGCCGACCGGTTCCGCGTCGGCGTCGAGACCGGGAGCGGCGGCGACGGCGCGGTCCGCACCGCCGACGTCGAGCTGGAGCGCTTCGACCGGCACACCGGGCAGATCATCGTCAACGGCACCCGGCACCGCCTGCTCACCGGCACGCACGGCCCGGTCCACCTGGTCGAGGTCGACGGCGTGACGCACCGCGTCAGCCGCGACGAGGGCGGCGTGATCCGCTCCCCCGCGCCCGCGCTGGTCGTGGACACGCCGCTGAAGGCGGGCGCCGAGGTCGAGGCGGGCGCGCCGATCCTGGTGCTGGAGAGCATGAAGATGGAGACGGTGCTGCGGGCGCCGTTCAAGGCGCGGCTGAAGGAGTGCGCCGTGTCCGTGGGCAGCCAGGTGGAGACCGGCGCGCCGCTGCTGCGGCTGGAGCCGCTCGCCGACGACGACGCCGAGACCGAGGACGTCTCGTCCGGGGCCGTCGAGCTGGACCTGCCCGCCGCGCCCGCGGAGGTCCCGGCCAGGGTGCGGCTCACCCGCGCCCAGGAGGACCTCCGCAGCCTGCTGCTGGGCTACGACGTCGACCCGCACGACGAAGGCCGGGTGCTGGACGAGTACATGGCCGCGCGCCGCGCCGCCGTCGCGGCGGGCCACCAGCCGCTGGCCGAGGAGCTCCGGCTCATCGACGTGTTCGCCGACCTCGCCGAGCTGAGCCGCAACCGCCCCGCGGGCCGCGACGCGGCCGCCGACGGGGAGGGCCACGTCCACAGCGCGCGGGAGCACTTCCACAGCTACCTGCAGAGCCTGGACGTCGAGCGGGCCGGGCTGCCGGAGGCGTTCCAGGCCGAGCTCGCCACGGCCCTCGGGCACTACGGCGTCACCGACCTCGAACGCTCCCCCGGGCTCGAGGCCGCGGTGTTCCGCATCTTCCTCGCGCAGCAGCGCGCGGCGGCCGACGCGGCGGTCATCGCGTCGCTGCTGCGCACCTGGCTGCGGGAGCCGCCGCCGGAGGAGGCGCTGCGCGAGCCCGCCGGCCTCGCGCTGGAGCGGCTGGTCGCCGCGACGCAGGTCCGCTTCCCGGTGGTGTACGACCTCGCGGCCGGCGTGGTGTTCGCGTGGTTCGCGCAGCCGCTGCTGCGCCGCAACCGCGCCCGCGTGTACGCCGACGTCCGCCGGCACCTGCGGCACCTGGACGCGCACCCCGACTCACCCGACCGCGCCGAGCGCATCGCCGAGATGGTGCGCAGCACCGAGCCGCTGGTGCGGCTGCTCGGCCAGCGCCTCGACCGCCACGACCGGGACAACTCGGTCATGCTGGAGGTCCTGACCCGGCGGTACTACGGCAACAAGGGCCTCACCGGCGTCCGCACAACCGAGTCCGCGGGCTGCGCGTTCGTGGTCGCCGAACGCGACGGCAAGCACCTCGTCTCCGCCGCGGTCGGCTTCGACGCGCTCGCCGGCGCGCTGCGCGGGCTCGCGGAGCTGGCGGGCGGCGTGGACGCCCTCGACGCCGACATCTACCTCTCCTGGGAGAACCAGCCGGAGGACTACGACGCGATGGCTGCGGCGCTGCACGACGTCATCAGCGCGCACCCGCTGCCGGAGAGCGTCCGCCGCGTCACCGCCACCGTCGCGGGCAGCAGCGGCGCGGTCATGCACCACCACTTCACGTTCCGCCCGTCCGCCGCTGGGATGGCCGAGGAGCGGCTGATCCGCGGCCTGCACCCGTACATCGCGCAGCGGATGAAGATGGAGCGGCTGAGCAGGTTCGACCTGACCCGCCTGCCGTCGTCGGACGAGGAGGTCTACCTTTACCGGGCGGTGGCGCGGGAGAACCCCTCCGACGACCGGCTCGTCGCGTTCTCGCAGGTGCGCGACCTGACCGAGCTGCGCGACAACGACGGCCGGCTGCTCACGCTGCCGACCGCCGAGTACACGATCGCGTCCTGCGTCGACTCGATCCGCCGGGCCCAGTCGCGGCGGTCGTCGAAGAACCGGTTCCCCACCAACCGGATCGTGATCTACGTCTGGCCGCCGAGCGGGCTCACCCGCGCCGAGCTGGAGACGCTGGCCAGGCGCGTCGTGCCGACGACCGCGGGCGCCGGGCTGGAGGAGATCCTGCTCATCGGGCGGCAGCGCGACCCGGCGACCGGCGAGCTGCGCAAGATCGCGGTGCGGGTCGCGTACGACGCCGCCGGCGGCACCAGGCTGCGGGTCGGCGAGCCGACGGACGACCCCGTCGAGCCGCTCGACGGCTACCGGCAGAAGGTGCTGCGCGCGAGCAGCCGCAACACGGTGTACCCGTACGAGCTGACCCGGCTGCTCGGCGACTTCACCGAGCACGACCTGGACGACGCCGGCGCGCTGGTCCCGGTCGACCGGCCGAAGGGGCGCAACACCGCGGCGATCGTCGCGGGCGTCGTCACCACGAAGACCCGGCTGCACCCGCGCGGCGTCACCAGGGTCGTGCTGCTCGGCGACCCGACGAAGGCGCTCGGCGCGCTGTCGGAGCCGGAGTGCCGCCGCGTGATCGCCGCGCTGGACCTGGCGGAGCGGATGCGGGTGCCACTGGAGTGGTACGCGCTGTCCGCGGGCGCCAAGATCTCCATGGAGTCCGGCACGGAGAACATGGACTGGGTCGCCGCCGCGCTCAAGCGGATCGTGGAGTTCACCCAGGACGGCGGCGAGATCAACGTCGTGGTCGCGGGCATCAACGTCGGCGCGCAGCCGTACTGGAACGCCGAGGCGACGATGCTGATGCACACCAAGGGCGTCCTCGTGATGACGCCGGACTCGGCGATGGTCCTCACCGGCAAGCAGTCCCTCGACTTCTCCGGCGGCGTGTCCGCCGAGGACAACTTCGGCATCGGCGGCTACGACCGGGTGATGGGCCCGAACGGCCAGGCGCAGTACTGGGCGCCGAACCTCGCCGCCGCGCGGGACGTGCTGATGTCGCACTACGCCCACACCTACGTCGCGCCGGACGAGGACGCACCGCGCCGGGCCACCACCACCGACCCGGTCGACCGCGACATCTCCGACTTCCCGCACGTCGTGCCGGGCAGCGACTTCGGCACGGTCGGCGAGATCTTCTCCGCCGAGGCCAACCCGGACCGCAAGAAGCCGTTCGACATCCGGACCGTGATGCGGGCGCTGTCCGACCAGGACCACCCGGTCCTGGAGCGCTGGGCCGGGATGGCCGACGCGGAGACCGCGGCCGTCCAGGACGTGCACCTCGGCGGCATCCCGGTGTGCCTGCTCGGCATCGAGTCGCGGTCCGTGCCGCGGCGCGGCTTCCCGCCGACCGACGGCCCGGACGCCTACACCGCGGGCACGCTGTTCCCGCGGTCGTCGAAGAAGGCCGCGCGGGCGATCAACGCGGCCAGCGGCAACCGGCCGCTGGTGGTGCTGGCGAACCTGTCGGGCTTCGACGGCTCGCCCGAGTCGATGCGCAAGCTCCAACTGGAGTACGGCGCCGAGATCGGCCGCGCGATCGTGAACTTCCGCGGGCCGATCGTGTTCTGCGTGATCTCGCGGTACCACGGCGGCGCGTTCGTGGTGTTCTCCAAGGCGCTGAACCCGAACATGACCGTGCTGGCGGTGGAGGGGTCGTTCGCGTCGGTGCTCGGCGGCGCGCCCGCCGCCGCGGTGGTGTTCTCCGGCGACGTCAACGCCCGCACCGCCGCCGACCGGCGGGTGCGGGACCTGGAGGCCCGCGTCGCCGTCGCCGGGGGTCCCGAGCGGGCCGTGCTGGCCGCCGAGCTTGAGGAGCTCCGCACGGTGGTCCGCGCGGAGAAGCTCGGCGAGGTGGCCGCGGAGTTCGACCGCGTCCACGACATCCACCGCGCGGTCCAGGTCGGCTCGGTCGACGCCGTCGTCCGCGCCGCCGAACTGCGTCCCCGCGTCATCGAGGCGATCGAGGCGCGCCTGAGCTGAGCACCCGTACCGAGAGCCCTGGCGTCATGCGAGGCGATCAGGGCCCGCCCGGTGACGGGGCGTGGGCGCTGACCGCTTCGCGGGCCTGGCCCGGGGTGAGCCGTCCGTCGGCGACGACGACGGTGAGCGCCCGGGTCAGGCTTTCCGCGACGGTCAGCGGCTTCTCCCAGGCCAGGGCGGGGCCGACGCCGGGGTACTGGGCGACGCGCACGAACCAGGGGTCGAGCCCGGCGGTCTGCACGAACACCAGGCTCCACACGTCCGAGACCAGTGCCAGCCAGGGCGTGACGCTGCCGTGCACGGCCTCCTCCCCGGCCGCCTCGCCGGTGAAGACGGCCAGCCCGGCGGAGTTCTTGGGCGCCCGCCAGAAGAACCCGCCGTAGCCCGCGCCGGCGCGGCCCTTGCACGCCGAGCTCTGCAGGACGAGGGGCTTCCCGGTCCGGCCGGTCAGCGTGAACGCGAAGTCGAGCGCCCACGCGTCTCCGGCGGGACGCGCGGTCAGCGTCCGTTCCTCGGCGGCGAGGACGGTGCCGTCCGGGCCGGCCCAGTCGAGGGCGTCGGCGTAGCCGCCCGGGATCGGCCGGAGCGTGCGGCGCCGCTGCCGCCCGTGATTGGGAAGCATCTTCGGCCCCTCGTCGCGGACGTAGGTGGAGCCGCCCCAGAAGTTGGCCCCGTCCACGTCGGCGATCGCGACGCCCGCCCCGAAGTGGTGGACGTGGTCGTCCGGCTGGGTCTCGGTGACGACGGTCCCGCCGAGGGTCCGGACGGGGTGCAGGTGGGGTCGCGGGGCATCGGTGGCCTGGAGGTCCCCGCGCTGGATGTAGGAGGCGACCTCCCGCGCGCCCACCCGCAGCGCCGTCTCCGGCCACGGTTCCCGGACCGCGCCGAGGCTGCCGGGGAAGCCCAGCTCGGAGAGGGTCGCGAGGTCCCGCGCCGCGCGGACGGCCAGGCCCTCGATGCCGGGGAGCACCAGCCGGGACGGTTCCGTCCGGACGAACCGCTCCCCGACCGGACGCGGTGGCGGGGCGAGCCGGATCGCGTCGAGCAGCCGGGTGAAGCCGCCGGTGCGCGCGAGCGGCACCAGGAGCGGCGTGCCGTCACGGATGTGCGCGAGGAGGTCGCCGAGCAGGTCGGTCCGGCCGAAACCGGTCCGGACGCCGTCAACCTCGATCTCGTCCAGGGTGTAGAAGAGCCGGATCGACCGGGTATCGCCGTGGAGGTGCAGGTAGGGCTCGGTGCGCCGGGCGGAGCAGAGCGAGACGGTGATCGCGATGACCGTCCCGTCCGCGAGGCGCAGCCGGGCGCTGGAGGTGTCGTCGGACTCGATCGCGTTGGCCCGGAACAGCTCCAGCTCGATGCCGCCGACGGAGTCGACGGTGTCCGCTCCGGCCACCGCCAGGGCGGAGGCGACGGCGTGGGCGAACGGGTTGGTGAGGGCGCCGTCCATGACGTCGACCCCGTCGAGCCGCCGCCGGCCCGCCCACGGCGAGCGGGTGAAGTACGAGAACGGCCGGGTCCACGCCCCCGCGACCCCGATGGCGCGGAGCGGCTCGCCCAGCAGCCCCCGCGCGGCCGGGATCGCGTGCGAGCCGAGCGACTGGAAGCCGACCTGGCAGCCGAGCCCGGTCTCGGCCACCGCGGCGGAGATCGCGCGGAACTCCGCGACCGACGGCGCGGGCGGCTTCTCCAGCAGCACGTGCGCCCCGGCGCGCAGCGCGGCCGCGGCCAGCGGCGCGTGGGTGTGGATCGGGGTGGCGATCACCGCCGCCTCGGCCCCGGTCTCCCGGATCAGCGCGGGAAGATCCGGCCCGCTCGGCACGTCCAGCCCCGGCGGCGGCGCGATGTCGCACACTGCGGCCAGCTCGGCCCGCCCGGCCGCCGCCAGCCGCCGGACGTTCTCCAGGTGGTTGCGCCCGTAGCCGTTGACCCCGGCGACGACGACCCGCACGGGCCTCACGGCGCGGCCCACCGGGTCGGCGCGCCCGTCGCCCGCAGCTCCGCGCCGGTGATCTCCACCGGCGGCGGGCCCGCGAGGAGCCCGAGATCGGTGAGCGTCGCGTCCTCCGGCACCTCCACCATCGCGGGATGGTGCAGGGCGAGGGCGAGCTGGCCCGACAGCTCGGTGAGCAGGTGCGGGTAGACCGGCACGCCGAAGACGCGGGCGAGCTCGGCGATGCGCAGGAACGGGGTGATCCCCCCGACCCGCACCGCGTTCGGCTGGACGACGTCGCACGCACCGGCGGTCAGCAGGTCGCGGAAGCCGTAGGTCGTAGTGACATTTTCGCCGACCGCGACCGGCGTGCCGATGCCGCGGCGCAGCTCGACGTGCGCGGCGAGGTCGTCGGCGGGCAGCGGCTCCTCGATCCAGAAGATGTCGAACCGCTCCAGCGCCCGCAGCGCGGTCCGGGCCCGGTGCAGGTCCCAGCGCTGGTTCGCGTCGATCATCAGCGCGGTGCCGGGGCCGACGACCTCGCGGACGGCCGCGACCCGCGCGACGTCCTCGGCGAGCGAGGGCCGCCCCACCTTGACCTTGACGGCCGGGTACCCGGCGGCGGCCCAGCGCCCGGCCTGGGCGGTCAGCTCGTCCAGCGGGTAGTGCAGGTTGATCCCGCTGCCGTAGACGGGGACGGCGTCGCGCCGCGCCCCGAGGACGTCCACCAGCGAGCGGTCACCGCATTCCAGGTCCCACAGCGCGAGATCGACCCCCGCCATCGCGATCGGGACGATCCCGGCCCGTCCCGCCTCGGCGAGATGCGCCGAGAGCCTGTCCCACACGACGCCGGGGTGCGCCGGGAGCCCGATCACCGCATCGCGGACATCGTGCTCCAGCAGCGCCTCCACCGCGTGCAGCCCGATCTGCGGCGTCCAGGAGATCCCGGTGCCCGACCGCCCGTCGTCCAGCGTGAGCGTGACGAACAGGACGTGGTTGCACGGCACGTCCGCGCCCCAAGGCCGGGCCAGCGGCACCGACCGCGCCACTACCGAAAGGTCCTTGATCATGGAAGTCACGGGCGCCGCCCTCAGACGAGCTCGGTGCGCCAGCTGCGCTTGGCGGTCCAGCCGAGCAGCCGCTCGGCCTTGGCGGAGGAGAACGCCGGGGAGGGGCCGGTAAGCGCGCCGGCGGCCCCGGCGGTCGCGGGGAAGAACCGGGGCAGCAGCTCGGCCAGCGGCTCGCGGGCCAGCGCGTCCCCGGCGCCGGCGAAGAACACCTCGCCGTTGCGCTCCAGCCGGGGCAGCTGGGCGAGCAGGGCGCCGATGAACTCGCCGGCGTCCCGGGCGTCGAGGTAGTTGAACAGCGACACGCTGCCGATCTCCGGCCGGTCCAGCCGCTCGCGCAGGGTGTGCCCGGACTGGGTCGGGGCGCCCTCCCACTCCTCGGGCGCGATGACGAAGCAGGGGCGGAACGCGGCCATCCGCGTACCGGCGGCCGAGCGGGCGAACGTCTGCATGGTCTGCTCGGCGACCAGCTTCGACAGGCTGTAGACGTTCCAGGGCCGCGGCGGGTGCTCCTCGTCCAGCGGCAGGTACGCGGGCGTCCAGCCGCCGGGCGCGCCGTAGCCCAGCACCGTGGGGCTGCTCGCGACGACCAGCTCCGGCACGCCCAGCGCCACCGCGGCCGCGCAGACGTTGAACGCCAGCTGGGTGTTGACGCGGAACGTCGTGGCGTCCGTCCGGCCGAACGGCACCGCGATGGCGGCGAGATGGACGACCGACTCCGGCCGGAACCGGGTGATCGCCGAATGGGCCTCGCCGAGATCGGTGAGGTCGGCGGGCAGGGTCTCGGCGGCCTCCCGCGGGGTGCCCGGGGCGCTGTCCACGCCGATCACCTCGTGTCCGGCGGCCGCCAGCGTGGTGACGACGCTGCGGCCCAGCCGGCCCGCGCTTCCGGTGACGAGCACTCTGCTCACCGCATGGACTCCTTCGCGTGCTGCAACCAGTTGCAGTAACGATCGCTCCCCAAGCCCCCACCCGTCAAGGCATCAGCGCCTTACCAGTACAAACGGTCGCAGTGATCACTCCGAACTTGCAAACGGTTGCGTTAGGGTGGACGCCATGGCAGTGACTATCCGGGACGTCGCGCACGCGTCCGGCGTGCACGTGTCGACGGTGTCGCGGACGTTCTCCGCGCCGCACATGGTGAACGCCGAGACGCGGACCCGGGTGCTGGCGGTGGCGGAGCGGCTCGGCTACCGGCCCAACCGGGCGGCCCGGTCGCTCACCACCGGCCGGACGAGCAACCTCGGGCTGATCGTCGCCGATCTCGCGAACCCGTTCTTCCCCCCGCTGATCAAGGCCGCCCAAGCCGCCGCCCGCGCCCGGGACTACCACCTGTTCGTCGCCGACACCGACGAGGATCCCGCCAAGGAGGAGGAACTCGTCCTGGCGTTCTCCAAGCAGGTCGACGGCATCGTGCTGTGCAGCCCCCGGTCGTCGAACAAGGCGCTGGAGAAGCTGGTCAAGACGATCCCGTTCGTCCTGGTCAACCGGCGGCTGCGCGGGGTGACGACCGTGGTGATGGACGTCGCCCGCGGCGCCCGCACGGCGATGGAGCACCTCGCCGGGCTGGGCCACCGGCGCGTCGCCCTCGTGTCGGGGCCGTCCGGCTCGTGGACGAGCGGCGAGATCCGCAAGGCCGTCACGGACATGCCCGGCGTCGAAACGGTCGTCATCGGCCCCAACGCGCCGACCGAGGAGGGCGGCGTCACCGTCGCCGGCCAGGTCGCGGCGTCGGGCGTGACCGCCGTGCTCGCCTACAACGACCTCGTCGCCATCGGGCTCATCGAGGGCCTGGAGGAACTCGGCGTCGGCGTCCCCGGCGACATCAGCGTCATCGGCATCGACGGCAGCATCACCGGACGCCTGTACCGGCCCAAGCTCACCACGGTCGCCATGCCCACCGCCGACGCCGGGCGCATGGCCGTCGACCTGCTCATCACGTCGATGAGCGCGGCGGCCGTCCTGGAGACCCACCTGGTGGTCCGCGAGTCCACCGCTCCCCCGAAAGGATCCCCACCCCCATGACGATGACAGGTCACGACGCCTTCGGCGTCACCCCGGGAGGCGAGCAGGTCGACCGGTACGTGCTGGACAACGGACGGCTGCGCGTCGCGGTCCTCACCCTCGGCGCGACCGTCCAGCGGCTGGAGGTGGCCGACGGCACCAACGTGGTGCTCGGCCTGGACTCGGTGGACGACTACCTGAACCGCAGCCGGTACTTCGGCGCGGTCGTCGGACGGTACGGCAACCGCATCGGCCATGCCCGGTTCACCCTCGACGGCAAGGAGTACCGGCTCGCGGCGAACGACGGCGCGCACAGCCTGCACGGCGGCGTCCGCGGCTTCGACAAGCGGGTGTGGCGGGCCGAGCCGGCGGGCCCGGCGGACCTCCTGCTGAGCCTGGTGAGCCCGGACGGCGAGGAGGGCTACCCCGGCGAGCTGACGGCGAGCGTCCGGTACCTGCTGGACGGCGACACGCTGCGGCTGGAGTACCGCGCGACGACCGACGCCCCGACCGTGGTCAACCTGACCAACCACTCCTACTTCAACCTGGCCGGGGGCGGTGACGTGCGCGGTCACGTGGTGATGCTGGAGGCCGGCCACTACCTCCCGGTGGACGAGGGGAAGATCCCCACGGGCGAACTGGCCCCGGTGGCGGGGACGCCGTTCGACTTCACCGAACCGGCCCGCGTGGACGCGCGGCTCGACGGCCGCTACGACCACTGCTACGTCTTCACCGCCCCCTCGGGTGCGGACCCCGGCGACCGCGACGGCGAGCCCGTCCTCCGGGGCCGGGCGACGGTCACCGACCCCGGCAGCGGCCGTTCGCTGGAGGTCGCCACCTCCGAACCGGGCGTGCAGTTCTACACCGGGCACATGCTGGACGGCGCCGCCACCCCGTTCGGCCCGTTCGCGGGCCTGTGCCTGGAGACCCAGCGGTTCCCCGACGCGCCGAACCGGCCGGCGTTCCCGTCGGCGGTGCTGCGCCCCGGGGCGACGCACGTCTCGGTCACCGAGTACCGCTTCGGCGTCTCCTGATCCGACTGCAAACGGTTGTAGTAACAAGCGGCACGGCCAGAAGTCTTCTCGCGACCTTCCGTCCGCGGAGATAGCGCTGACCTGTCAGAACAGCGAAACCGGTCATCGCGGACAGTGAGGAATCTCACTGCAAAGGGTTGACGACATCTCCGCCAGCGCGCTAAGAAAGCGCTATCTCAACACCCTCCGACCCACCGAAGGGCGAGTGATGACGCTTAGGCCCGCCGCGGCCGGCCCGGCGACGGAGACGGCCGAGCCGCCGGTCACGTCCTCCCGCGTGGAGACGGGCGACCGCCCGCCCGGACGCCGCAAGAAGAGTTCCCGCGCCCGCGCGCAGGCGTGGACCGCCTACCTGTTCCTGGCGCCCTGGTTCCTCGGCCTGTTCGCCATCACGCTCGGCCCGATGATCGCGTCGCTGTACCTGTCGTTCACCGACTACAGCCTGCTGAGCGAGGCGCAGTGGGTCGGCCTGGACAACTACGACACGATGTTCACGGCCGACGACCGCTACCTCAACTCGCTCAAGGTGACGACCGTCTACGTGGTGGTCTCGGTCCCGCTCCAGCTCGCGTTCGCCCTAGGGCTGGCGCTGGCGCTGGACAAGGGGCTGCGCGGCCTGTCGTTCTACCGGTCGATGTTCTACCTGCCGTCGCTGCTCGGCGGCAGCGTGGCGATCTCCATCCTGTGGCGCAAGATCTTCGGGACGGACGGGATCGTCAACACGTTCCTGGGCTGGTTCGGGTACGCGGGCCAGGGCTGGGTCACCAGCCCGGACACCGCGCTGTGGACGCTGATCATCCTGCACGTATGGACGTTCGGCGCCCCGATGGTGATCTTCCTGGCCGGACTCCGGCAGATCCCGCAGAACCTCTACGAGGCGGCGCGGGTCGACGGGGCCGGGCGGATCCGGCAGTTCCGCTCGATCACGCTGCCGCTGCTCACGCCGATCATCTTCTTCAACGCCGTGCTCGAAGTGATCAAGTCGTTCCAGTCGTTCACCCAGTCGTTCGTCGTCAGCGGCGGCACCGGCGGACCGGTCGACTCGACCCTCTTCTACACGCTCTACCTCTACCTCAAGGGCTTCAAGAACTACGAGATGGGATACGCGGCCGCCATGGCGTGGGTGCTCCTCCTCATCATCGGGGCCCTGACCGCCGTCAACTTCCTCATGTCTCGATTCTGGGTCTTCTATGGCGACGACAAGTAAGCGGGCGACCGGCGGGACGGCGGCGGGCGGGCGCGTGCCGATCCTGTTCCGCCCGGCCTCGCGGCTGACCAAGCACGTCCTGCTGATCGTGTTCGGGCTGTTCATGCTCTACCCGCTGCTCTGGATGCTCTCCAGCTCGGTCAAGCCGGAGGAGCTGATCTTCCGGGAGCCCGGCCTGGTCCCGTCCGAGGTGACCGCGGAGAACTACTCCGGCGGCTGGGACGCGCTCAAGCACTCCTTCGGCTACTACATGTGGAACTCGGCGGTGATCACCGGGCTGGCGGTCGTCGGCAACCTGCTCGCCTGCTCGCTGGCGGCCTACGCGTTCGCGCGGCTGGACTTCCCGTTCAAGAAGCTCTGGTTCGCGATCATGCTGGTCTCGATCATGCTGCCGCACCACGTGACGGTCGTGCCGCAGTACATCGCGTTCAACAAGATCGACTGGATCAACACGATCTGGCCGATCGTCGTGCCGAAGTTCCTGGCCACCGACGCGTTCTTCATCTTCCTGATGGTGCAGTTCATCCGCACCCTCCCCCGGGAGCTGGACGAGGCCGCGGCGATCGACGGCGCGGGGCACTTCCGCACGTTCCTCCAGGTGGTGATGCCGCTGTGCGTCCCCGCGCTCGCCACCACGGCGATCTTCACGTTCATCTGGACGTGGAACGACTTCTTCACCCAGAACCTCTACCTCACCAATTCCGACAACCTCACGGCCCCGGTCGCGCTGCGCCATTTCATGGACACGAGCGGCGATTCCTCCTGGGGGCCGATGTTCGCGATGTCGATCGTCTCGATCGGCCCCATCTTCGGCTTCTTCCTGGCCGGCCAGAAATACCTCGTCCGAGGCATCTCGACCACCGGCCTCAAGTAACGGCCCTCCACAACCCCCACCCCTGTCCCCCGGAGGTAAAGCAGATGAAGCGCATTCTGGCGGCCGCGGCCGCCACCCTCCTCGCGGTGTCGGCCACCGCGTGCGGAGGCGGCGACGACGGGTCCGGCGGCAAGACGAAGGTCGTCTTCTCCTACTGGGGCAACGACTCGCGGCAGAAGCTGACCGAGGCGGCCATCGCCGAGTTCGAGAAGAAGAACCCCGACATCGACGTCGAGGGCGACTTCTCCGACTGGGACAGCTACTACGAGAAGCTCGCCACCAAGACCGCGGCCGGGGAGGCCCCGGACGTCATGTCGATCGAGATCCGCGGCCTGGCGGAGTTCGCGAACCGCGGCATCCTCGCCGACACGGCCGGGAAGGTCGACACCGCCGGCCTCGACCAGGAGGTCCTCAAGGCCGGGCAGGTCGACGGCAAGCAGTTCGCGATCCCCACCGGCGTCAACGCCTTCCCGATGATCGTCAACGAGAAGACGCTGGAGGAGCACGGCCAGCAGCTCCCGGACGACAAGACGTGGACCTGGGACGACTACATCGCCGCGTCCCAGAAGGTGACGGAGGAGAGCGGCGGCGAGATCTGGGGCACCGAGTACAACGAGAACCCCGCGTTCCTGCAGATCTTCGCCGCGCAGCGCGGTGAGCAGTTCTACGCGGGCGGCAAGGTCGCGCTGACCGAGCAGACCGTCAAGGACTGGTGGGCCCTGCTGCAGAAGATCATCGACAGCAAGGCCGGGCCGGGCGCCGCCGAGATGCTGGAGACCGGCACCAAGGTCGACCAGGCGCTGCTCGCCACCAACAAGAGCGCGTTCGGGAGCTGGTGGAGCAACCAGCTCGACGCGCTGACCAAGGGCTCCGGCCAGGAGCTGAGCCTGCTGCGGATGCCGAAGTCGCCGGGCGCCACCAGCTCCGGCATGTTCCTGCAGCCGGCGATGTACTACACGATCTCGGCGAAGAGCGAGGAGGCCGCCGCCGCGCAGAAGTTCGTCGACTTCCTGGTCAACGACCCGGCCGCCGGCGCGATCCTGCTCAGCGACCGCGGCCTGCCCACCAACACCGCGGTCATCACGGCGATCAAGGACAAGCTGTCGCCGGCCGACCAGAAGGTCCTGGCCTTCATGGACTCGATCAAGAGCGACCTCAGCCCGATCGTCGTCCCGCCGAAGGGCGCGATGGAGATGGAGGACATCCTGAAGCGCGCCACGGACTCGGTCCTGTTCGGCAAGGCGAAGCCCGACGAGGCCGCCAAGACCTTCCTGACCGAGGCCAACAACGCGCTGTCCCCGTGACACCCTCGGCGTTCCGGTAACCCCGACGAGCCGTGCGGCCCGTGAAACGGCCGGGCCGCACGGCTCCCCCACCCCGCCCGCCCCTGTTCCGACGGGCGCCCCTGATCCTGGAGTTCCCGCATCATGCGATACGCCTTCGTCGGGCTCGGCCACCGGGCGCAGATGTACGTCGACGCGCTGCTCGGCGAGTGGTGCGACACCGGCGAGATCGTCGCGCTCTGCGACCCCAACCGGACCCGCCTGCGCTACTACCTCGACCTGATCGGCCGCGACGTCCCGTGCTTCGCGCCCGAGGAGTTCGGGAAGATGCTCGGGACCGCCGACGCCGTCGTCGTCGCCACCGTCGACTCCGTCCACGCCCGCTACGTGGTCGCCGCCCTCGACGCGGGCAAGGACGTCGTGGTGGAGAAGCCGCTGTGCACCACCGCCGAGGACTGCGCGGCCATCGCCGCGGCGGCCGAGCGGAGCACCGGCAGGCTCGTCGTCACGTTCAACTACCGCTACGCGCCGCGCAACAGCGCGGTCCGCCGGGTGATCGCGGACGGCGCGATCGGCGAGGTCACCTCGGTGCACTTCGGGTGGTCGCTCGACACCGTCCACGGCGCCGACTACTTCCGCCGCTGGCACCGGGACCGGGCGAACTCGGGCGGGCTGCTGGTGCACAAGGCCAGCCACCACTTCGACTTGGTCAACTGGTGGATCGCCGACGCCGCCGCGTCCGTCTACGCCCAGACCTCGCTGCGCTTCTACGGCGCCGGGAACGCGCGGGCGCGCGGGCTCGCCGGCCGGCCCGCGCGGGCCTTCGACGCCCCGGGACTCGGTACGGACCCGTTCCTGCTGGACCTTTCCGCCGATCCCCGGCTGAAGCGCCTGTACCTGGACGCCGAGCACGAGGACGGCTACCTCCGGGACCAGGACGTGTTCGGCGAGGGCGTGACCATCGACGACAACATGTCCGTGCTCGTCCGATACGAGGGCGGCGCGCTGCTCACCTACTCCCTCAACGCCCACGCGCCCGCCGAGGGGTACCGGGTCGTCGTCGACGGCACCGCCGGTCGGCTGGAGCTGGACGTCACCGAGCGGGCGTGGACACCGCCGCACGCGGCGATCGACCCGACCGCGTCGGGGAAGGAGCACGCCGAGGGCGCGTCGGAGCGGCTCGTCCTGCACCGGCACTGGCGGCGGCCGGAGGAGATCGCGATCGAGGGGGGCGCGGGCGCGCACGGCGGCGGCGACGTCCTGCTGCTCGACGACGTGTTCCGCGGCCCGTCGGACGACCCGCTCGCCCGCCAGGCGGGGTACCGCGCGGGCGTCGCCGGCGTGCTGGTCGGCGTGGCCGCGAACCGCTCGGCGGCGACCGGCCTCCCCGTCCCGCTCACGGACGGCGGCACCCGGCTGGCCGGCTGACCCGGCCGGGGGCGCGAAAAGGCGCCGGCGACCATTGTGCCGCGCGCTTCATTCAACGCTGCCCGCCAATTGCAATCCGCAGTTATTCGTGAAATGAATGAAAGCCGTTGACGTGGCAGAGGTCACAGTCTACCTTATGTGAAAGCGCTTTCTGAAGCACGCTCCCCGCCATGTCCGCCGCCGCACCGCCGCAGCGGAATTCGCCGCACAAGGGGCTGATCCCATGCGCCCGTGCTCCCACCTCCAGATCCGCTCACCGCCCCGCGCGCCCATCAGGAACGCCATTCGGGGATGAGACCGGGCCACCGGTCGAATGATCATCAGGAATCGAAAGGAGAGGTGAGGATGAGAAGAGCAGTCGCACTGCGACTATCCGCGGCGTCGGCGTCGCTGGCCCTCGCGACCACGGCCGGTGTCGTCCTGTCGATGCCCCAGGTCGCGGCGGCGGCCGGTACCGTCACCGGCTACGCGACCCAGAACGGCGGGACCACCGGCGGCGCGGGCGGGCAGACGGTCCGCGCCGGCACCGGGACCGCGATCCACGCGGCCCTGTGCGGCCGGGCGAGCAGCAGCACCCCGATCACCATCGAGGTGGAGGGGACCATCAACCACGGCAACACGAGCAAGGTGTCGGGCGGCAGCTGCAACACCGCCGACGGAGTGATCGAGCTCAAGCAGATCAGCAATGTGACGATCATCGGGGTCGGGGGCGGAGCCGTCTTCGACCAGGTCGGCATCCACATCCGCGAGGCCAGCAACATCATCATCCAGAACGTGACCGTCCGGAACGTCAAGAAGTCCGGCTCGCCCACGTCGAACGGCGGGGACGCCATCGGCATGGAGAGCGACGTCCGCAACGTCTGGGTGGACCACGCCACGCTGGAGGCGTCCGGCGGTGAGGACGAGGGCTTCGACGGCCTCTTCGACATGAAGAACAACACCCGGTACGTGACCCTGTCCTACAGCGTCCTGCGGAACTCCGGCCGCGGCGGCCTGGTCGGCAGCAGCGAGAGCGACCTGTCGAACGGGTTCATCACGTACCACCACAACCTGTACGAGAACATCGACTCCCGCACGCCGCTGCTTCGCGGTGGCACGGCCCACATCTACAACAGCCACTTCAAGAACATCAGCAAGTCCGGCATCAACTCCAGGGCCGGGGCGCAGGCCAGGGTCGACAACAACTACTTCGAGGACTCCAAGGACGTCCTCGGCACCTTCTACACCGACCAGGCCGGGTACTGGCAGGTCAACGGCAACATCTTCGACAACGTGACCTGGTCGAGCCCGGGCGACGACAACCAGCCCGCCGGCCCGGACCCGCGGTCCAACACCAGCGTCGGCATCCCCTACTCCTACAGCCTGGACAGGGCGGACTGCGTGCCGGACGTCGTGAGCCGGACGGCGGGCGCCGGCAAGGGCCTGCGCGTGTCGGACGGCAACTGCACGCCGCAGACGCCGACGCCGACCCCGACCGACCCGGACCCCACCCCCACGCCGACGCCGACCGTGCCGGGCGGCACCAACCTGAGCATCGGGGCGGGCTCCGACGGCTCCAGCAAGGCCTCCGGGACGAGCTACGGCAACGTCCGCGACGGCGACATGGGCACCTACTGGTCACCGGCCGGCTCCACCGGCGCCATCTCGATCAAGTGGGGCTCCGCCACCACGGTCTCCTCGATCAACATCCGGGAGGCGTCGGGCTCGGCGGGCAACATCGGCTCGTGGCGCGTGCTCGACCACGATTCGGGCACGGTGCTGGCCTCCGGCAGCGGGGCGGGCGCCATCGCCGTCCCGCGCACCACCCTGCGCAAGATCACCTTCGAGATCACCGGCTCGTCCGGCACCCCGCGGGTCGCCGAGTTCGAGACCTACGCCGGCTGAGCTCCCACCCGATCACCCCACCCGATCACGCGAACCCTCCGCACGACCCGCTCGCCCGGCCGGTCCGGCCCGCCCCGGACCGGCCGGGCGAGCGGCCGTACGCGGTCCCGCACGCAGGGCGTCCGGCATCTGGCGCGTCAGGCGATCCAGCCGTCCTCGCGCGCCCGCTCCAGCACCTGCTCCGCCTCGCGGCTGTCGAGCATCTCCAGGCCGCGGACCGCCCAGAACCGCAGTGACTCGTCGGGACTCTCCAGCTGGTCGCGGAAAACGCCCAGCGCCTCCGGGGCGCGGGCCTCGGCGATGAGTTCCAGCAGCAGGCAGCGCAGCCCGTCGTCCGCCTCCGCCGCGAACTCCCCGATCAGCTCGCCCGCGTAGGCGTCGGCGTGCTCGCGCAGGAAGTCGAACGCGCCCTCCCGTGCCTGGGGGTCCGTCTTCCGCATGACCTGCATGGCCTGATCGAAACGCCGCCGCGACATGGGCACCACTGTACGGCCGGACACCGACACCGGCTGAACACACCGCCCAAATGCCCGCATTCCGGGCCTGACCTGGCCTTTTCGTTTACCGGCACCTCCCGGCGGAATAGTCCGCCACAGATGGATTGGAGGCTGCCCATGGCCATCTACCAGTACCGCTGCGAGAAATGCGGGGCGTTCGACGTCTCGCGCCCGATCGGCACCGCCGCCGCCGCGGAGGTCTGCGCGGACTGCGGCGGTGCGGCGGCCCGCGTGTTCGGCTCGCCGTACCTCGCCCGCACGTCCCGCCCGCTCGCGAGGGCGCTCCAGGCCCAGGAGGCGAGCGCGGACGAGCCGCGGGTGGTCAGGCGGGCGCCTTCCCGCGAGTCCGCGGCACCGCCCGCCGATCCCCGGCACGCGCTGCTGCCACGTCCCTGAGCCTGCCGAGGCCGTCCACACGGCCCGATGACTCTCTTCGGAGGAAGCCATGCCCGAAGTCGTGTTCCGCGTCGACCAGTCGAAGTCGATGCGCGACCAGGATGTCCCCGGCCATAACCGGTGGCATCCAGATATACCCGCGGCGGTCACCGTCCGTCCCGGGTCGGAGGTCCGCATCGAGTCCCGGGAGTGGATGGACGGCCAGGTCGGCAACGACGACTCGGCCAACGACATCCGGGACCTGAACCTCAACGTCAACCACATGCTGAGCGGCCCGATCGCGGTGGAGGGCGCCGAGCCCGGCGACCTGATCATCGTCGACATCCTCGACATCGGCCCCGTCCCGCAGGAGACCGGCCCGATCGCCGGCCAGGGCTGGGGCTACACCGGGATCTTCGCCAGGGGCAACGGCGGCGGGTTCCTCACCGACTGGTATCCCGACGCGTGCAAGGCGATCTGGGACTTCCACGGCCAGATGGCCACGTCCCGCCACATCCCCGGTGTCCGGTTCACCGGCATCACGCACCCCGGCCTGTTCGGCAGCGCGCCGTCCGCGGACATGCTGGCCCGCTGGAACCGCCGCGAGCAGGCCCTCATCGACACCGACCCCAACAAGGTGCCGCCGCTCGCCCTGCCGCCCGAGCCGGCGGAAGTGCTCGCGGGCACCCTCACCGGCTCCGACCTGGAGCGGGTCGGACGTGAGGGCGCCCGCACCGTCCCGCCCCGCGAGAACGGCGGGAACCAGGACATCAAGAACTTCAGCCGGGGCGCGCGGGTGTTCATGCCCGTCTACGTGCCCGGCGGGCTGCTGTCCACCGGCGACCTGCACTTCAGCCAGGGCGACGGCGAGATCACGTTCTGCGGCGCGATCGAGATGGGCGGGTTCATCGACGTCCACCTCGACCTGATCAAGGGCGGGATGGAGAAGTACGGGGTGTCCACCAACCCCGTCTTCATGCCCGGCAACGTCGAGCCCCGCTACGACGAGTTCATCTCGTTCATCGGCATCTCCGTCGACCACCAGACCGACACCAACCACCACCTGGACGCCACGCTGGCCTACCGGAACGCGGTGCTGAACGGCATCGAGTACCTGAAGAAGTTCGGGTACACGGGCGAGCAGGCGTACCTGCTGCTGTGCGCGGCGCCGATCGAGGGGCGGCTCAGCAGCGTCGTCGACATCCCGAACGCCTGCTGCTCCCTCTACCTGCCCACGGCCGTCTTCGACTTCGACGTCCGGCCCACGGCGGACGGGCCCGTCCGCGTGGACCGGGGCCAGTGCGCCACGGCCGACTGACCGGCCCTGAGTGATCCACCGCTCAGAGGTGGTCCCGCGGGATGACGATCGACCAGTTCCGGGAGTGGACGCGGTTGCCGCGCTCGTAGGCGTCCAGTTGCGCGTGGAGGTGGAAGTCGGTCTCGGTGGAGGTCAGCTTGGTGCGGGTCTCCGTGTGGACCTCCCAGTCGTCCCGGACGAAGCCCATGCGCCACTGGACGTCGCCGAAGACGGAGGTGAAGTCGTCGCCGGTCCAGCCGTAGGTCTCGGTCACCCGGCGCGCGATCTGCATGTCGATGTCGTCGATGCGGACGACGCCAAGGTCTTTCACCACGTGGAGCGCCGAGTTGTAGGTGACCAGGTCGCGGGCCACCGTCCAGCCTTCCTCGCCCGACTTCAGCAGTGTCGTCGGGACGGGCGGCGTCCCCTCCGGCTCGCCGAAGGGGCTGACCTGCGGTTCGTCGGGCGCCTTGATCGGCCGCACCGGCAGTTCGAGGTGGCAGGCACCGGTGTAGAGCGCCAGGCGGACCGGCCGTGGCGGCGGCCAGGCCAGCGGCCAGTACGACGTCGAGATCGACAGGCGGATCCGGTTTCCGGGCGGGAAGGCGTGCGCCATGCCGTTCAGCGTGACCCGGACCTCGTACCGCTGCCCGGGTTCGAGGCGCCGGGGCATGTCGTGGCCCGTCCGGTGGGTGAGGTTGAGCAGCCCGTAGGTGACGCGGGTGGCGCGGCCGTCCGGGGCCACGTCCGACAGGCGGACGGCGACCATCGCCTCCGGGTTCGTCACCGCGAGCACCAGCCGCACCACCGGGGAGCCGAGGACCTCGCACCGCCGGTCGAGGATGTCGCTGTCGAACACCAGTGACCCGCCGTCCTCCTCGCGCTGGTCGTAGGGGAGGTCGGGCGGCGCGTTGTAGGAGCACCACTTGCCGGCGAACTGCCCCACCGACAGCGGGGACTCCACGGTCAGCTCCTCGCGCGGCACCTTCTCGCCTTCCGCCGCGATGCGGGTGCGCTCCAGCGGGAACCTGCGGATGGGGATGCGGGGCGACGGCCAGGACGCCTCGCCCACCCAGCGTCCCGGACGCTTCTGGTACGCGGTGGACGGCGGCACCGTGTCCTGCATGTAGATGCGCAGGCGCGGCTCATCCATGACGCCGTTGTCGACGCCTTTGAGCCAGTGGTCCCACCAGCGCACCAGCTCCTGCAGGAAGCCGATCGCCGGGCCGGGTTCGCCGAGGTGGGGGTACTTGTGCGACCAGGGGCCGATCAGCCCCATGGTGGGCGCGCTGAGGTTGGCGAGGACGCGGAACACGGCGTTGGAGTAGCCGTCGGCCCAGCCGCTCACCGCGAGCACGGGGCACTGGACGTCGGAGTAGTTCTCGGAGATCGAGGCGTGCTGCCAGAACTCGTCGCGGCGCTGGTGCCGGAGCCAGTTCGCGAGCCACAGCCCGCTGTGCTCCAGGCGCTCGTGCCACATCTCGCGCCACCGGTCGCCGACGACCGCGGGGTCCGGCGGGCACGACGTGTAGGCGAACATCGTGGACGCCCACGAGAGGTTGTCGCTCAGCAGGCAGCCGCCCATGTAGTGGACGTCGTCGGCGTACCGGTCGTCGCTGAAGCACAGGGCGGCGATGGCGCCGAGGCTGGGCGGGCGGCGCGCGGCGACCTGCAGCGCGTTGAACCCGCCCCAGGAGATGCCCATCATCCCCGCGCGGCCGTTCGACCAGGGCTGGGCGGCGAGCCACGCGAGGATCTCCTCGGCGTCCCGCAGTTCGCGTTCCAGGTACTCGTCGGTGAGAACGCCCTCGGAATCGCCCGTACCGCGGATATCGACTCGCACGCACGCATAACCGTGACCCGCCATGTACGGGTGATGAATGGAATCCCGAACCGCCGTTAAATCCCTTTTACGGTAAGGGATGAATTCCAGGATGGCCGGGACCGGCTCGTCGTCCGAGCCGACCGGCCGCCAGATGCGCGCGGCGAGCCGTACGCCGTCCGAGACGGGAATCCATACGTTCTCGTCCTCCCGCACCGCATAGGGCAGTGACGTCACCGTGCGCATCCTGTCCCTCCCCTGGTGGCTCGCTCCCGGCCGGGCCTACTCGTCGATCTCGATCGGCAGCCGCGCAAGGCACCGCTCGTAGCGGGCCGTCAGTTCCGCCTCGTCCGCGGCGCCGGTGAAGATCTGGCCGATCTCGTAGCTGTAGCTGTCCTGCAGCGGCAGTTCGGACAGCCGGTCGCCGGGCCGCACGGACACGTTCACCATCGTGCCGGGGATCTCCCGCTCGACCGCCGCGATCTCCTCGGCCGTGGGCACGCGCCGGACGACGCCGTCGGTGAACCGCTTGACGAACCATTTCGCGGCCACGGCGTACTCACCGCCGCCCGGCCGCGCCAGTTCCGGGTCGAGCCCCAGCGCGAGCCGGACCATGTACTGGTGGTTGGGCACGCCGTCCACGTGCAGGAACAGCGGGGCGTGGGACTGGGAGTGCCGGGGGTTGACCTCCAGCAGGCCGATCGCGTCCCGCTCCCGGTTCCAGAAGTACTCGACGTTGAAGGTCGTGGAGTCGAGCCCGATGCGCTCGATCACCCGCGTGGTGGCGCCGACCATCCGCTCGACGACGTCGCCGGGCAGGCAGGACGGGTACCGGTAGCGCAGGAACGTCGGCCGGCCCGGGTAGGCGATGGAGTCGACGACGCCGTAGACGTGCACCTCCCCCTCGAAGCGGCAGCCCTCGACCGTGACCTGGGCGCCCTCCATCGACTCCTCCGCGAGGCAGGCCATGCCGCCGACCCGGGCGATCTCCGGCGGGAGGTCGAGGCGGGCCAGGACGGACTCGAACGGCCTGCCGAGGTGGCCGATCCCCGCGCGGATCGCGGCGACCGCCCGGTCGAACTCGTCGTCGTCCGCGACCAGGTACGCCAGGACCGCCGCCGCCGACTTCACCGGCTTGAGCCACATCGGGTAGCGCACGCCCGGCGGCGGCCGCGCCCGGCTCGCCCGGATGTCCACCAGCCCGAACGCGGGCACCTCGTCGATCACCTCGCGCTGCTCGATGCGGCTCCAGTACTTGTGCTCGCACTTCACGACGGATTCGAGGCTCGACGAGCGCAGGCCGTACCGGGCGCACAGCACCGGGACCATCGTGGTGACGGGGAAGTCCCAGAACCCGATGATCGCGTCGATCGGCCCGTCGAACGCGTCGAGCTGCTCCTGCGCCCGCTCCACCACCCGGTCGAAGTCAATCTCGGCCATCCGCAGCTCCCGGCGCGTCATCACGCCGTGGAAGCGGTAGTCCGAGCGGTGCGGAAGCGCGTGGAGCATGCGGAGATTCGGCTCGTCCAGCCCCAGCACGAACACGTTGCGCGGCATGCTTCGTCCCCCTTCGCGGAAGGTTTCCGCTGACGGCGCGTCCAAACGGCCGGGGGGCTTGCGGAGCGGGGAAAACGCGATTACCGTTCGGGTCACTTATAGGAAACTTTCCTATTGGTTCAAGGTCGAACCGCCCACCCGCCACCCATCGCGGCACCGCTCGGGGGACCCCGCTCACCCACCCCTCCTACCCCGGGAGCGATCTTGCGAAGAACCCTTCTTCCCGGCTTCCTGCTCACCGCGCTCTGCTCGCTCGTCCTCGCCCTGCTCGTCCCCGCCCCGGCGAACGCGGCCGCGGTGACGGCGACGTTCGCCAAGTCCGCCGACTGGGGCTCGGGCTACGAGGCCAGGTACACGGTCAAGAACGACACCGGCTCGGCGATCTCCTCGTGGACGGTGGAGTTCGACCTTCCGTCCGGCTCCAGCGTCGGGACGTACTGGGAGGCGCTGCTCACGCAGTCCGCCGGGCACGCCACGTTCACCAACCGGTCCTACAACGGGAACGTCGCGCCCGGCGCGTCGGTCTCGTTCGGCTTCATCGTCAACGGCTCGGGGACGCCCCTCAACTGCACGATCAACGGCGCCCCCTGCTCCGGCGGCGACCCCGGAGAGCCGGGAGCACCATCCGCACCCGGCGCACCCACCGTCACCGCGCGGACGGACACGTCCCTCACACTCTCGTGGTCGGCCCCGTCCGGCTCGGTCACCGGTTACCGCGTCTACGAGGGATCGGCCGTCCGAGCCGCCACGTCCGCGACGAGCACCACCATCACCGGCCTGGCCGCCTGCTCCAACCACACCTACACAGTGAAGGCGTACAACTCCGCCGGAGAGTCCGCCGCGAGCGCCCCGGTCACCGCCACCACGACCGGCTGCACGACACCGGACGTCACCAGGCACGCCGCGCCCTACCTGTACATGGGGTGGGGCGACCCGCCGAACCCGTCCACCGTCATGAACAGCACGGGCGTCAAGTGGTTCACGATGGCGTTCATCCTGTCGGGCGGCGGCTGCACCCCCGCATGGGACGGCAACAGGCCCCTGCAGGGCGGCGCCGACGCGCAGGCGATCGCGCAGATCCGCGCGGCCGGCGGTGACGTCCTGCCATCGATCGGCGGCTGGTCCGGCAACAAGCTGGGCCCGAACTGCGCCACCCCTGAGGCCCTCGCCGGCGCCTACCAGCAGGTCATCGACGCCTACGACCTCAAGGCCATCGACGTCGACATCGAGAACAGCGACGAGTTCGAGAACGAGGCCGTCCAGGACCGCATCCTCAACGCCCTCAAGATCGTCAAGCGGAACAATCCCGGAATCCAGACGATCCTGACGTTCGGCACCGGCACCGGCGGCCCGAACTACTGGGGGACCCGCCTGATCAACCGCGCCGCCGAACTCCAGGCGAACGTGGACATCTTCACGATCATGCCGTTCAACTTCGCCGGCGGCTCCGACATGTACGGCAGCACGGTCAGCGCGTCCGAGGGCTTGAAGAACGCGCTGAAGTCCGCGTTCGGCTGGTCCGACGCGACCGCCTACTCCCACATGGGCATCTCCGGCATGAACGGCCTGTCCGACCAGCGAGAGGTGACCACTCCAGGGACCTGGACGCAGATCCGCGACTGGGCCGACTCCCGCGGCCTGGCGAGGCTGGCGTTCTGGTCGGTCAACCGCGACCGCCCCTGCCCCACCGGCGGCGTGGCCCCCAACTGCAGCGGCATAGACCAACAGAACTGGGAGTTCACCCGCATCACCGCGGGCTTCTGACCCGCCCTGCACCGCGGCCCGCGTCCCCGCCCGGCGACGCGGGCCGCACGCATGCGCCGACCCCACGTCGAGCGCGCTGTCCCCGGGGCGAGCTTGCTAGAACCGCAAGGTCTCGTGCCAGATCACGGCGTGCCGAGCAAAACTGAGCGCGACCAGACCGAAGGGCGGTCACATCCCGGGACGGTGTCCACGCCGGATCACACGGCCCGGGCGACATCACGCGACATGCCCTGCACGCGACATGACCGTCCCGTCGAAGGAGACCAGCCATGCCCACCACCCACCGCCGCGACGCCCCTCCGCCCAGAACCGGAAACAGCGAAGCCGAGGTGTTGCGCGGCTTCCTCGACTACCTGCGGACGTCGATCGCGGCGAAGGTCGAAGACGCCCCCGAACCGCAGGTCAGGACGGCCGGGGTAGCGTCCGGCACGAACCTGCTCGGCCTGCTCGAACACCTCACGTTCGTAGAGCGCGCGACGTTCCTCGGAGACAAGGTCACCAACTGGCAAGCGACGTTCGAGGCCGCGCCCGGCGACACCGTGGCCGACGTAGTGGCCCGCTACCGCGAGGCGGTCGAGCGCGCGAACGAGGTCCTCGACGGCTGCACCGACCTCGGCGCACCAGTCCCCCGACCGGGGCGGCCCGCCCCCAGCGTCCGATGGGCCCTGACCCACATGATCGAGGAAACCGGCCGCCACGCCGGCCACGCGGACATCCTCCGCGAACTGATCGACGGCGCCACCGGCCGCTAGAGCGTGTCCGGTAGATCTCGGGTGAGGTCACGGAGCCAGATCTTGTTGGAGGCGACGTCGACGGTGCCCCCAGATGGGCGGGGGCCGGACCGCAACGCGCACCATCGCCGCTCCCAGCGGCATCGCCGTCACCGACGATCACCAGGGCGGTGAAGCTGAAGCGCCGCCCGCCCCTGACGACCTCGCGGGCATGGGCGCCAAGGCGTCGATCAGCCGACGATGGGGCGTTCCTCCGGTAGTTCGTAGCGGTGGGCGCGCTCGCGCAAAGCGAGCGCGGTGGCGAACGTCAGTGGCCCGATGCGTCCCAGGAACATCAGGGCGATCAGCAGCAGTTGCCCGGTGTCCGGAAGATCGGCGGTGATGCCGGTGGACAGGCCGACCGTACCGAACGCCGAGGTGACCTCGAAAAGCACCCGGTCCAGCGAGTACGGGGTCAGGGCCAGCAGCGCGAACGTCATGGCGGTGACCAGGCCGACGCTCAGCAGCACGATCGCCAACGCCTGACGCTGCGTGCCTTCGGGGAGTCGCCGGTGACCGACGTTCACCCGCGCCTCGCCACGCATCTCGGCCCACAGCACGAAGCCCAGCAGCCCGAACGTGGTGACCTTGATTCCGCCGGCGGTTCCGGCGCTACCGCCTCCGATGAACATCAGCACGTCGGTGGCCAGCCAGCTCTCGGTCCGCATCTGGGCTACGTCGATGGTGTTGAAACCGGCGGTGCGCGGCATGACCGCCGCCGCGAAGCCCGCCAGCCACCGCGACGGCCGCGACATCGCGCCCAGGGTTGCGGGGTTGTCCCACTCGGCCATGGTCAGCACGAGCGTCCCACCGGCCAGGAGCAGGGCCGTCATGGTCAGCGTAACCCGGGTGAGGATCGTCCACCCGCTGGGACGCCGCCAGTGCCGCGCCAGATCGAAGACGACGGGGAAGCCGAGCCCGCCGACGATGACCGCCGTGCAGATCGTCAGATTGATCCAGGGATCGGTCGCGAACCGGACGAGGCTGTCGGGCCACAAGGCGAACCCCGCGTTGTTGAAGGCCGACACCGCATGGAACACCCCCAGGTAGAGGGCACGGCCCAAAGGTTCGCCGTGGCCCAGCACCAGCCGGGCGGTCAGCACCCCGGCGACCAGCGTCTCCGCCACCAGGCTGAACAGGACCACGTTCCGCACGACGCGCCGCACGTCGGCCATCCGCATGGTCTTGGTCTCCGCCTGGGCCACCATCCGGGCCCGCAGCCCCAGCCGGCGCGACAGCAGTATCGCGAACAGGGTGGCGAGCGTCATCAGCCCCAGACCGCCCACCTGGATCAACCCCAGGATCACCAGCTCGCCGAACGTCGACCAGTAGGTGCCGGTGTCGACGGTGACCAGCCCGGTCACGCACACCGCCGACGTCGAGGTGAACAGCGCGTCCAGCCAGTGCGCCGACCCCGCGCCCGCCGTCGCCTGCGGAAGCGACAGCAGCAGCGTCCCCGTCACGATCGTCACCGCGAACCCGCTGACCACGACCTGGGCAGGGTGCTGAAAGCGCTCGAGCAGCGCCGACCCTCGCGGCCTGCGAGAGGGGACCAGACGAATTCGCGGCGACAGAACGGCTCCTTAGGCAACACCCTCTTCACCCGAGCACATACCACCACACTCCGCCCCGAACGCAGCATCCGGGAACCGGCTTGGCGAAACGTGCCCGGAGCCCGGGGCTCCGTTCAGCGAGGCCGAGCGCCGCGCGTCTACTGACGGTCGGGGCGGACGATGTACCAGGCTCCCGCCGGGGTCGTCCACACGAGCACCCCGGGCCAGACATGGTGAAGGTTCCAGCCGGGACTCTGCTTCAGTCGGTGGTGCCTCCGGCAGAGCGGCGCCAGGTTGCAGCGGCAAGTGATGCCGGGGCTCCACGGCACGGTGTGGTCGAGGTCGCAGCGATGGGAGGCCCGGTTGCAGGTGGGGAACACGCACGTCGCGTGCCGCTTCTCGATCTCGCGACGCAGACTCGCTGGAGGACGGTACCCGGGCCTCCCGTGCCGCTCGGCATCTCCCTGGCAGAGCGCATCACGCTGCGGGGCGAGCCGCCGCGCGATCTTCCGCACCGCGAGGTCGACCGCGCCGGGCAGTTCGGTACCGGCGGTACGGTCGCGCAGGTGACCAAGCCGCCGCTCAAGCATCGCGACCACTCCTGTAACACCAGGACGGGACAAGTCGTCCACTGAGCGCGCCCTCGGACCTGCGGCGGCACCGATCGACACGACCGGCGCCGTGCCCCCAACCGCCCCGACCACCGCGATGTCGGCCACCCCTTCAACGCCACCGACGCACTCGGCGGTTCGAGGGTCGGCGGCCGCGAAACGGCCGTGCGCCTGGGACGGCGGGTGGCTGTCCATGGCGGGCGGCACCTGGGCCGTGGTGCGCCGCGCAGTCGGCCCGGGCGGCAGGGACGCGGCAGATCGTCCAGGCGTCGGAACGCGGGGGGCCGCCTGGGGCGTCGTGGGCTGCTCGGGGGGACAGTCGGCGGAATCCGGATGGTGAGCTGACGCGGAGCGGCCGGGGTCGGGGTCGGGGTCGGCGGCTCTGGCGAGGACGGCGGCGATGGCCTCCGGCAATGGGGCGCCGTTGAGAAGGCTGGTGGCCAGGTCGGCGCGGATCTGGTGTAGCGGGCGCGTGTCCCCGTCGACCTTGAGGCCGTGGGCGGCGGCGGTGATCTTGTTGTAGATGCCGTGGGCGTCTTCGGCGGCGAGGTCGCATAGCGCCAGGTCGGCGGTGCCGGACGGAGTGTCCCACAGCTCCAGGCGCCGCTGCCGTATCGCCTCCCGCCTGCGCTCCTCCATGGCCTCCGGAGCCAGACGCTGAACGATCCGCCTGATGCGGCGCCGCAACTGTCCCGTGGTCTGACTGGAAGCCTTCTCCAGCGCGGCGGCCTCGACGCGCTGAGTCACCTCATCGGAAAGGTTCTCGGTCGTGTCGCAGATGACTCGGGCCTTGGCCATGTCGATCCGGCCGGCTTCCAGGGCGTCGCCAGTGGCGGTCAGCGGGCCGGTCAGGCGTTCGGCCAGGTGGACGAGGGTTGCGGCGGCGTTTCCGGTGACGGTCAGCGCGGCGGCGACCTCTTCGGTGACCGACTCGTGCGCGGAGAGGACGCGGTAGTCGGGGTCGCCTGCTTCCTCAGCGGCATCGCGGCGCCGAGTCAATTCGGCTATCGCGGCCAGTTCGCGAGCCTGGGCCCAGGAGGTCTGCCGACGTGCGGCGGCAGCGACCTGCAGGAGTTCGTCGTCGTTCAGGTCGGCCAGGTTCTCTTTGCCGCCGGACAAACAGATGGCCAGTTGCGGGCCGGGCGGGAACCAGTCCCGGTTTCCCATTCACGTCCGCCACCGACCATCTCAGGGCCTTTGAAGACTTCAACATCATCGAAGACTTCGAGTTGTGCGGTCAACACCGGGGTTCACCTCCCAACCTCTATTCGACCATCCCCCATAATAGGGGAAGACCGCATTACCCCACGGGGACAATCTAGACACGCCACATTATTGTCACCGCATTTCTTTCCGTCTGCGACGCCGATTAGGACATTCCTTGCGGTAGGCGATCATCCAACGGTCGTCGCGGGCTGAGGACGGCTTTATCGGGATGGGGTGGTTTCTGTAGGTGGACGGCTGAGGTGCCTTCCGAAGGCGGACAGCGACCGTTTCCCATTGCTGCCGACTGCTGGCACGTTGGTTGCGATTGTTGGGCTTGGGTTATGTGCTCGGGTGACAGCCAGGTGCGGGGAGCGACCCGAAGCGCGCGCTACGCGCGCGCCATCAACGGCCCCAGCCACCCACCCTCGTCGCCGACAGCTTTTCCCGCGCGAAGCGCGGCGCCCACAGCACCACGCGCCGAACCCGCAGAAGAACATCCGAACCGAACCGACCACCGCAACCAACGTGCCAGCAACCGTCGACAACAGGACGGACGTCGCCACCTACGGGAGGCACCTCAGCCGCCCACCACGGTCACCGCACTAAACCGATAAAAAGGCGACCTCAGGTCGTGACGAGGGCCTCGATCTCCTCTTCGGTGTCGCCCGGACGGCCGGCCCGGTGGAGTTCGCGTGCGTAGTCCGGTGTTTGGAGCAGGCCCGGTATGCAGAGCCCCTCGTACCAGCGAATCATGGAGGTCTTCTTCTCCACCTCCAGGTACTCCGCGGATCCGGTCGGGTACCGATGGGCCTTCTTGAAGTCGAGCGTCCGGAGGAGCGCGCCACCGCTGTCGAGTTCGCGGTCGCACGCTTCCGCGAACGCGACGGAAGCGGCGAGCTGGCCGGTCTCGGCCCCGGAGATCAGCGACTCCGAGAAGTTGATCCGTTCGGCGAGCTGGGCCTGGGTCAGTCCGGCCCGCCTGCGGTAATGGCGCAGCTCGCGGCCCCAGATGGCCTGCGGGCTGTAGGCTCCGAAGAGGTCACATCCATGCCGACGACCGTGTCAGCGCCCGAGGTCCCGACTCTCGCCCTCGACCCCACCGACCAGGCCCCTCGCCTCGCGCGGGCGTTCCTCGCGGAGCGGTTCCGCGAATGGGGCGTCGCCGACGACTACGTCGGACGGCTGGTGGTCTGCGAACTCGTCACCAACGCCTACCTGCACGGGGAAGGCCCGATCGTCGTCCACGTCTTCAAGAACGAGCACGACGGCGGGGTCGTCATCGAGGTCTGGGACGCCGGTGAAGGGGTGGCCGACCGGCCCGGAACTGCGGGAACATGATCGGTATGTCGCGTTTTCAGCACCAGGCCAAGCTTGCCCCCGTCCCCCGCCCCTTGGCGGACGAGGTGGTCCGCGCCCTCATGGACTGCTTGGAGGGGCTGTCGTTCACTGGTGGTCGGCTTGACATCGGTGAAGACTTCGACGGCGACATCGACGTGCGATTGACCGAGGGTGAACATCTCACCACCGGCGCCCGCTACCGAATCGAGCTGCTTGAAGGTGACGGCGAGCAGCTCACTCTCGACGTGAGGCTCGTGTCCTGGGACAGGGCGGGGGAATCCCGAATCGAGATAACGTCCGGTCTGGAAGGGCACGTCGTGAACGCGCAGATAGAACTGCGCATGGCCGGGCAACGAGTGCATACCTTCCGCGTCGAAGGCGACTACCAGGGACCGGGGTCAGGGCTGCTTCGCAGGCTTCAGCGCGCGAAGTGGGAGGCCGAGGTGTGCTTCGAGGAATGGTGGTCCGTGCTGGGCCAGCGAATCTCGCCCATTTCCCTGCGTGTCCAGCACCCCTTGGCGTTGGCGTCCTTCCGGGGCGATCGCGGAAAGGACGTGGACGAGCGCTGGAGCGTCGAGAGCACCCTGCGGTTCCGCGGACGCTGGGTCGCGCGCCCGGTGGCCGCGCTCGGTCTTCTCATCATGCGGGGCCGCGTCCGCCGCGTTCTCCGCAAGAATTTCGAGAAAGCGGAGGCCGCATGGAACGACGCCGTGCCCGGCATGGCGGAACGCGGGTGGCAGGAGCGGGTCACCGTGCGGCATCAGGTGGAGGTCAGGTCCGTCTCGCGCGAATGGGTCGAGGATTACGTGGCCGCCCTCCACCGCCACATCGGAGAACTGCGCGTCGAAAACGGACGGCTCACGGATACGGCCGCCGATATTCGACTCCTCGAAGGCGAGCACATCAAGCCCGGCGCGCGCTACCGCATCGCCCTCGAAGAGAACAGCGAGACACAGCAGAACGAGACCGGCAAGAGCAGGCGAACCGGGGCGCTGGACGTCAGCGTGACCGCCTGGGATGCGGACGGCCCCAGCCGGATCGAGTTGAACAGCCCGGAGAACGCGCAGACCGGATGGGCCGAACTCGACAGCGCGGCGAACCCGACCCGCGTCCGGGCCGTGTTCGACGGGGCGTTCGAAGAGATCACGCGGCTCCAGGTGACGGCCGAGGGAGACCTTGAACGCTGGTGGGCAGGCGTCGGCGGTTCTGGCGACGACAGCCCGGCCTTCACCGCCAAGGTCGAACAGCCCCTCGGGGAGGGGATCTTCTCCATCGCGGGCTCACCGGGCCGGGACGGCCGCTGGAAGCTGGACGTCTCCTTCACCGCCGAGGGGCGCGGCTGGGCACGCCCGCTGATCGCCGTGGCCGGGCTGCTGTCCGGCAACGCCATTCAGGAAACGTTCGCGTCCACGACCGACGAAGCGGCCACCGACTGGGACGACACCATCTCGAAGGCGATCGAGGCGGGCCCCGACCTGGCCCTTCACCAACTCCTGAACGGAGCCGCGGCCACCGCCAAGCCGGATTAGGGTGGCGGAGGTGGACTGGGTGGAGCGGGTTCTCGGCGTCAGACGCTACTCGCGCCATGGTGAACGCGCTCCGCACAAGCCCCTCCTCCTGCTTTACGCACTGGGACGATTCCGCAACGAAGGACCCGACCCGATCGAGTTCTCGGCGGCGGAAAAGGACCTCGATCGGCTGCTCCGGGAGTTCGGACCGCCCCGCCCGACCAGCCCGGGTTATCCGTTCCACCATCTGACGAATGACCGCCTTTGGGAGGTCACGACGGCCGATGGCGGGGGAAGTCCGGGTCCGAATGTGGGGCCGTTGCGGGCGCTCCACGCGCGCGGCCGGCTGCACCCTGAGCTCACCGCCGCGCTCCGCAAGGATTCGGCATTGCTGGCCCATCTGGTGCGGGCCCTGCTGGACGCCAACTTCGCCCCTTCGCTGCACGCCGACATTTGCCAGATGGTCGGGCTCGACCTAGAGGACGCGGAGCTGCCGTCCCATGTGAGCGACGAGTTCGGCCGCCGCGATCCGGCGTTCCGGCCGGGTGTGCTGGAGGCGTACGAGTACTGCTGCGCGTTCTGCGGTTACGACGGCTGGCTGGACGGTGTCGCGGTCGGGCTGGACGCCGCGCACGTGCGGTGGCGGACGTTCGGCGGCCCCGACGACCTGGGCAACGGGATATGCCTGTGCGCGCTGCACCACCGGCTCTTCGACCGCGGTGTCGTGGGCCTGGCGACCGACCGCACGATCACGGTGTCGCGCAAGTACATCAGCCGTGCCGCGACGTCCCGCAGCATGGTCCTCGACCTCGCGGGACGGTCGGCGCGGAAGCCGCAGTCCGGTCTGGTCCCGGTCGAGCGCGAGCACATCGAGTGGCACGCGAGGCAGGTCTTCCGAGGGGCCGCACGCGCCGCCTGACTGTCGGAATCTGCCGGTCAAAGGCCGCTGATTCGACTACTCCTGCCTAACTTCCCCACCGGTCGCGCTGGTTCGGCGTGCGAGCTGGGCTGGTTTCCCAGGCCCGCCCCATCGCGCCGCGAAGGGGGTTGATCCAGGTCATGGCCGGTGGTTACCGTACAAAGAACTTATAGGAAACCTTCCTAACGATTAGCGACTCGGGGTTTCGGGGGAACCGGCCGGCCGTCCTACCGATGGAGTCAGACGTGCGTCCCCGCTCCGTACTCACCGCCCTCACCGTCCTCCTGATCGCCTTCCTGGCACCGCTCGGCGCGAGCGCCCACGCGGCGGCGGCCCCGTCCGCGACGTTCGGCAAGACCTCCGACTGGGGCTCCGGCTGGGAGGGACGGTTCACGCTCACCAACGGCTCCAGCACCACGATCAACGGATGGCGGGTCGAGTTCGACCTGCCCGCCGGGACGTCCATCGGCACCTACTGGGACTCCCTCCTCACCAAGGACGGGCAGCACCACACGTTCCAGCACCGCGAATACAACGCCACGATCCCCGCAGGCGGTTCGGTCACGTTCGGCTTTCTAGGGAACGGTCCCGGCGCCCCAGAGAACTGCACGTTCAACGGCCGGCCCTGCACGGGCGACCCGCAGGAGCCCGGCGAGCTGGGCAGACCAGGCACGCCGACCATCACCGCCCGCACCGACTCGTCCCTGGCCCTGTCCTGGCAGGCCGCCACCGGCGCGCCCGCCGGATACCGCGTCTACGAGGGCTCCGACCTGCGGACGACCGTCACCGGAACCACCGCCACGATCTCCGGTCTGACGCCCTGCTCGACGCACAGCTACACGGTCCGGGCCTACGACGCCGACGGCGAATCGCCCGCCAGCACGGCCGTGACCGGCACGACGACCGGATGCGCGACCGGCCCGCTCCCCCGCCACTTCCTCACCGGCTACTGGCACGACTTCGTCAACCCCGCCGAAGAACTGAGGCTCTCGCAGGTCCCGGACGAGTACGACCTCATCGCGGTCGCGTTCGGCGAGGCGACGACCCGTCCCGGCGAGGTCACCTTCCGGGTCGACCCCGAACTGTCGGCCGCACTGGGCGGATACACCGACGCGCAGTTCAAGGCGGACCTCGCCGCGCTCCAGAACGACGGCAAGAAGGTCATCCTGTCGGTCGGCGGCGAGAGGGGCGCCATCCGCGTCGCCGACGCCGCCTCCGCGCAGCTCTTCGCCGACTCCGTGCGCGGGCTCATGACCGAGTACGGCTTCGACGGCGTCGACATCGACCTGGAGAACGGACTCGACCCGACCTACATGGAGCAGGCGCTTCGGACGCTGCACGCCGCGACCGGCAGCGGCCTGATCATCACGATGGCGCCGCAGACGATCGACATGCAGTCCACCGCCGGGTCGTACTTCCGGCTCGCGCTGAACATCAAGGACATCCTCACCGTCGTCCACATGCAGTACTACAACTCGGGCACCATGCTCGGCTGCGACCAGAAGGTGTACGGGCAGGGGACGGTCGACTTCATGACCGCGCTGGCGTGCATCCAGCTCGAGAACGGGCTGCGCCCCGACCAGGTCGCGCTGGGGCTCCCCGCCGGGCCGGGCGCGGCGGGCGGCGGGGTGGTCGCACCGGCGATGGTCAACGACGCCCTCGACTGCCTCGCTAAGGGCACCAACTGCGGATCGTTCACACCGTCCCGGACGTATCCCGGCATCCGCGGCGCAATGACGTGGTCGATCAACTGGGACGTGACGAACGGCGGCGCCTTCTCCAGGACCGTCGGCCCGCACCTGGACACACTTCCGTAGAGGGGCCGTGATGAAGAGGATCTGGGTCGTGGCGGCCATGGTCACCGGGCTGCTCGTCGGGGTCACCGGCCCCGCGCAGGCGGCGAACGTGCTGGCCAACGCCGGTTTCGAGAGCGGGTCGCTCGCGAATTGGACATGCTCCGGCGGGTCGGTGGTGACCGCCCCGGTGCGGACGGGGTCGTTCGCGCTCGCGGGCGGAGTGACCGCGGGTGACACCGGCCGGTGCACGCAGACCGTCAACGTTCAGCCGAACACCGCATACGAACTGTCCGCGTGGGTGCGCGGCAACTACGTC
This sequence comes from Actinomadura sp. 7K534, assembly GCF_004348575.1. Taxonomy (NCBI): domain Bacteria; kingdom Bacillati; phylum Actinomycetota; class Actinomycetes; order Streptosporangiales; family Thermomonosporaceae; genus Actinomadura; species Actinomadura sp. 7K534. The sequence goes on along the minus strand of NZ_SMKB01000017.1, from coordinate 12,982 downwards.
TACCTCGGTGTGGCCGGCGGGACGTCCACGTGGACGCCCTCGGCCGCCGACTTCACGAAGCTGACGGTCTCTTTCACCACGGGCGCGAACCAGACGTCCGCGGAGATCTACCTCCACGGCTGGTACGGCAACGGGACGTACTACGCCGACGACGTCGTCCTAGACGGCCCAGGTGGCGAGCCCCAGCCGGGAGTACCCGGCACCCCCGGCGCACCTAAGGTCGATACCGTCACCGACACCGCCATCTCCCTCTCGTGGACCCCGGCCACAGGGGACGTGACCGGTTACCGCGTCTACGAGGGCTCCACCCTGCGCGCCACCGTGTCCGGGACGAGCACCACCATCTCGAACCTCGCGGTATGCAGCTCGCACAGCTACACGGTCGCCGCCTACAGCGACGCCGGCGAATCCGCAAGGTCCGCGACCGTAAGCGCCCGGACGAGCGGCTGCGCCGACACCGGACTCCCGAAGCACGCGCTCATCGGCTACCTGCACGCGAGCTTCGCCAACGGTTCCGGGTACGTGCGGCTGGCGGACGTCCCGGACGCCTGGGACATCATCAACCTCGCGTTCGGCGAGCCGACGTCGCCCACATCCGGCGACATCAGGTTCACCCGCTGCCCGATGAGCGAATGCCCGAACGTGGAGAGCGACGCCGAGTTCACCGCCGCCGTCCGCGCCAAGCAGGCGCAGGGCAAGAAGGTGCTGATCTCGATCGGCGGCCAGAACGGCCAGGTGCAGCTCACGACGGCCGCCGCGCGGGACGCGTTCGTCCGGTCGGTCTCCGAGATCATCGACCGGTACGGGCTGGACGGCCTGGACATCGACTTCGAGGGCCACTCCCTCTACCTCGACGCGGGCGACACCGACTTCCGCGCCCCAACCACACCGGTGATCGTCAACCTGGTCTCGGCGCTGCGGTCGCTGAAGGCCCGGTACGGGGACGACTTCGTCCTGACGATGGCGCCCGAGACGTTCTTCGTTCAGGTCGGCCACCAGTTCTACGGCCCCGGCACCGCGGGCGGCGACAACCGGAGGGGCGCGTACCTGCCGGTGATCCACGCCATGCGCGACGACCTGACCGTCCTGCACGTCCAGGACTACAACTCCGGTCCCGTCATGGGGCTGGACGGCCAGTACCACACGATGGGCGGCGCCGGTTTCCACATCGCGATGACCGACATGGTGAAGGTCGGGTTCACGGTCGGGAACACCGGCCGCACGTTCCCCGGCCTGCGCCCCGACCAGATCGCCTTCGGCCTGCCCGCCGCCGTCAGCGCGGGCAACGGCCACACCCCGCCCGCGCAGGTGCACCAGGCGCTGAACTGCCTGGTCAAGGGCCAGGACTGCGGTTCGTACACCCTCCGCGGCGGGACGTCACCGGCCCTGCGCGGGCTGATGACCTGGTCGATCAACTGGGACCGCTACCACGGATGGGAGTTCATGAACAGCCACGAACCGTTCCTCAACGCCCTCCCATGAGACCCCGGCCCGCGGCCGCCGGGGTCTCGCTGAGCTCAGGGCCGGTGCCATTCCCCGCACCTGCGTGGCACCGGCCCTGTTCCGTTCCGCTCACGGGCTCGGGTCGGGGGACGGGACGCCCGCGTCCGGCTTCTGCTGCTCGCCGTCGGGGTTGGTCATGGTCTCGTTCGCCGCGCCGACCGAGGTGACCTCGGTGACCTTCCACTCGTCGCCGCGGCGCGTCAGCCGCATGTCGAGGTAGGAGCCGAGGACGCGGCGGGTGCCCGCCGTGCTGGTCACCTCGGAGTCCATCACGACGACGGCCTTCGCGGTGCCCGCCTCGATCTCTTCCAGGTACACGGTGCGGACCGTCGCGGTCGCGCTCGCCTTCAGCTTCGTGATGACGCCTTCGAGGCCGCCGGTGAACGCCTCGTCGTAGGTCTTGGCGAAGTCGTCCGACGCCAGCCCGAGGACCCGGTCGCGCGCCGCCTGGAGCTTGGTGTGGTCGTAGCTGAGCAGCGCCTCGCCGAACTCGGCCGCGCTGGACCGGACCTCCCGGCGCTCCGCGTCCCGCTGCGCCGCCTGGTCGGCCTGGTACCACTGCAGCCCGGCCGTGACCACCGACCCGACGAGCGCCACCGCGACCGTCGCCCTGACCAGCCCCGCCTTGCCCGGCATCCGCGCCCACGCCCGCTTGCCGGCGACCGCCGCACCGGCCTCGCCGGACTCCTTCTTGACGCCCTTCACCTTGAGGGGCTTCTTCTCCTCGGCGGGCTCGTCGGGCTCGTCGGGCTCGTCCTTGGACGCCCCCTCCTTTGAAACAGCCTCGTCCTTGGCGGGCTCGTCCTTGGCCTCAGCCACTTCCTTGGCTGGCTTGTCGTCGACGGCTTTCTCCTCGCTGGAGGTCTCGGCCGCCGCGGTGGCCTCGGCCGGCTCGGAGTCCGCGGTCCCGGTCTCCTCCGGCTTGGTGGGCTTGGTGGTGTCGGTCCTGCTCACGGGTCCTCCGGGGCTCAGTCGGTACGGCGCCGGACGAGGGCGCGCAGTGCGTTGCAGGCGGTGGCGAGGACGATCACGCCGCCGAGCACGGGCGGCAGCAGCGGCAGCCAGCGTGCGGACGGGTGGTCCTCGGTGCCGCTCACCGGCCGGAGGTCGGCGTTCGGCGAGGTGCCGGCGGCACCGGGGCCGGGCCGCGTCCCCGGCGTGGGCTTGATCTTGGCGGCGGCCGCCGCGACCTCCGGGTCCTTGACGTTGGCCTCGCAGTAGGTGAGGCGCGGCGCGGTGGGCTTGGCGACCGGGGTCGTGTACTCGGTCGCCGCCTTGGAGCCGGTGAGGGTGATGACGGGCGAGACGCGGATGTACCTGCCGGTGGGGTCGACGTCGGTGACGTCCGCCACGAGGGCCCGGAGGGTCGGCACGAGCCGCAGCACGTGGGTGATCTTCTGCTGGTTCTCGGCCGTCATCAGCGGCGCGGTGGGCGTCGCCGCCGCGCTGAGGAGGCAGTCGAGGCCGGGACGGGCCTCCTGGAGGAGGGCGTGCATGTTCCGCATGGCGCCGGGGCCCTCGTCGAGGACGCTGTTCAGGTCGCGGGTCGACTGCCGCAGGGCCGTGCTGAACAGCGCCAGGTCGTTGACGCCGGACGCGATGTCGCCGCGGTGGGCCGTGAGCGTGGCGGTGAGGCGGGTCAGTTCGCGGGACATGGCGTCCAGCGTTCCGGCCTCGGCGGCGAGCGTGCCGGTGAGGCGGTGGGTGTCGGAGATCATGTCGTGCAGGTCGGTACCGCGGCCTTCGAGACCGGAGGCCAGTTCGTGGACGAGGGTGCGGGTGTCGCGCGGGTCGACGGCGTCGAGGGTGCCGCTGAGCCCCTCGAACAGCTGCTTGTAGTCGGTGGTCCCGGCGGTGCGGGAGATCGGGATGTGGTCGCCGTTCTTCAGCGTCCGGGACCCGTCCGTCTTGGCCGGGGTCAGCTCGATGTACGGCTCGCCGATCGCGGACTTGCGCAGGACCCGGGCGCCGACGCCGGCGGGGATCCGGGCCTCGCGGCGGATGTCGAGGGTGACGGCGACGTGGTCGCCCTCCAGCCTGATGTCGCCGACCTCGCCGACGGCGACGCCGAGGTGGGTGACCTCCAGGTCGCCGTGCAGGCCGGGCGAGGTCTCGAAGTCGGCCGTGACGGTGAAGGGCCGTTCGAGCGCGTCGACGTGGATGAGGCTGCGCACCGCCCACACCGTGAGGGCGATGCCCAGCAGGACGAAGAAGACCAGGTTGACGGCGACGCGGGGATATCTCATGAGCGCGGCCTCAGCAGTCCGTTGAGGTCCTGCCGCCCGCCGGACGCCGCCGTGGCGGCGGCGCTGGGGTGCGGCAGGAAACCCTTGATCCACAGGAAGAGGAGGGCCTGGCCGCTGTGCGACACGGAGGGGCCGCGCAGGAAGTCCAGGACCGACCCGGTGAGGGCCTTCAGCTCGTCGCGTCCGCGCAGGGCGGCGGTGAGCAGTTCGTCGGCGCGGGCCAGGAGGGCGGCGAGCCGCGCGGCGTGCCGCTGCTGCACGTTGCCGTTGACCGAGGTGGCCAGTTTCAAGAGCGCCTCGATGGTGCGTTTGAGGTTGTCGCGGTCGTCCTGCAGCCGGCCGGTGGCGAGTTCGACGTTGCCCGGCAGTCGGTCGAGCTCCTTGGAGCCCTTGCGGAGCGAGGTGCCGAGCTGCGCGAGCGAGTCGAGCGCGCGGCCCAGGTCGTTGCTGGCCGCGGCGTACTGGTCGCCGACCTCGGTGGCGCGGGCGATGAGCGTGTTGAGCTTGCGTCCCCGGCCGCCGAGCGCGGTGGCGGACTCGCCGCTGATCGTGGCGATGTCCTGGCCGCCGAGCGCGGCGAGGAGCGGCCCGACCTTCGCGCTGATCTGCTCCAGGTCGGGCTGGACGGCGGTGCGGTCGATGGCCTGCCCGGACGCGAGGTACGGGCCGGTGTCGAGGCGGCGGCCGGGCGCGAGGTCGAGCCGCACGTAGTTCTCGCCGAGCAGGGACGACTTGGCGATCGTGGCGGTGGTCCCCGTGGGGATGCGCCGGTCGTCGCGCAGCGACATGGTGACGCGGGCGCGGTAGCCGTCCAGCCGGACGGCGGTGACGGTGCCGACGCGGATGTCGGCGACCTGGACGCTGTGCCCCGGGACGAGGCTCTGCACGTCGTCGAAGGTGGCGTGCAGGGTCATGTCGCCCTTCGGCGCGCCCGCCGTCCGCAGGGAGCATCCCCCGAGGCCGACGATCAGCGCGGCGACGAGCGCGCAGGTCACGAGTCTCCGTGTCATCACGGCCCTCCCGGCGGCGGAGCGCAGTCGCCGAGGTCCCGGTTGCCCTCGGCGCAGGGGACGGTGCCCCAGCCCAGCGCGGTGAAGAGCGGCTGGAGCCACGCCCGGACGGTGCCGTGCACGACGACGCGGATGGTGGCGACGTGGTTGCGGCGGTCCCACGCGTCGACGGCGACGTCGGCGAACCGGCCGAGGCTGTCGATGGCCTGCGTGAGGCCGGCGACGTTGCCCTTCAGCGTCAGGATGATGTTGGACAGGTCGGCGACGGTGCTCGGCAGCGTCTCCCGGTAGGCGGTGACGAGCACCTCGCTCTTGCGGATCGCGGCGGCGAGGCCGGCGATGAAGTCGCGCAGCGCCCGGCGTTCCTGGGCGAGGGTGCTGCCGGTGGTGGAGAAGGACCTGAGCAGGTCCGACAGCTTCTTGTCGCGTGCGTTGAGGTCGGCGGCGAGGTGGTGCAGGCCGTCGGCGAGGGAGACGATGCGCTTGTCCTGCGCGGCGAGGTCGCGGGTCAGCTCGGACGTGTTCTGCAGCGCGTCGTTGATGCCGTCGCCCCGGCCGCGCAGCGATTCGGCGGCGCGGTGCACGGCGGGCCCGAGGGCGCTCCCGTCGATCGACTCGTTGAGCTTGGCGAACGCGGCGAGCGCGTCGTCGATCTCGATGGGCAGCTCGGTGCGCTCCTGCGGGATGACGGTGCCCGGCTCGGCCTTCGCCATGCCGGGCTTCCAGACGGGGTGCAGGGTGACGAACCGCTCGCCCAGCGCGTCGGCGGACTCGATCACGGCGTGCGCGTCGGCCGGGACGGGCACGGAGCGCCTGACCTTCATGTCGACGCGGACGCGGTGGCGTTCGCTCTTGATGGCCGTGATGGTCCCGGCGTCGGCGCCCATCACCTTCACCTGGGACTCCTTGTAGAGCGACGGAGCCGAGGCGAAGTACACGGTCATCGGATAGGTGGGCTCGGACACCACCCCGCAGCCGCCGAGCGCGGCGGTCAGCACGAGGGCGGTGGCGGCCGCGAGCGGACGTTTCATCGCCGTGCCTCCGGGGGTGCGAGATCGGCGAGGCCCGCGAGGTCCTGCGGGGACAGCGGGCCGAGGCCGGTGGCGAGGACCTCCAGCCAGGGACCCTGCCCGCCGGTGCCGGCCAGCCCGGACAGCGTCGGCCCGGCCCAGGCGAGCAGCGTGTTGAAGTCGCCGGTCGCGGGGCGGAGGGTGCCGAGCGTGCCGCGCAGGTCGGCGACGAGCGACAGCAGCTTCGCCTGCTGCCGGTCGATGACCCGGGTGAGGCTCTCGACGGTGCGGCTGCCGCTGCCGAGGAACGCGGACAGCTCGGCGCGGCGCTTGCGCAGCTCGTCCAGCATGATCTGGACGTTGGTGAGCAGCCGGGACAGCTCGGCGTCCTTGGCCTTGGCGAGCTTGAGGACGCGGTCGCCGTTGTCGAGCAGCGCCTTGATCTGCGGCTCGGACTCGTTCACCGTCTCGGCGAGGTCCGCGAGGTTGGACAGGGCGTTGCCGAGCCTGCCGCGGTCCTCGTCGCCGATGCCGTTCAGCTCGGCCACGATCTTGTTGATCGCCCGCGTGTCGAGCTTGGACACGGTGCGGGCGGAGTCGTCCAGCACGCTGTTGATCGTCGTGGGCACCTGGGTGCGTGCGAGGGGGATGCGACGCTCGTCCTCCGGCATGTCGGCCAGGTGCGGCTCGGCGACCGGGCCGGACAGCCGCAGGTACCGCCCGCCGAGCACGTTGGCGACCTTGATCTCCGCGCGGGTGGCGGGGCCGAGGTCGATCTCGCCGTCCACCTTCCAGCCGACCACCACCTGGCCGCGGCGGTGGTCCGGCTCCACGGACGTGACCTCGCCGACCCGGACGCCGGCGACCCGCACCTCGTCCCCGGCGCGCAGGTTGCCGGTCTCGGCGAAGACGCCGGTGATGGTGTAGCGGTCCTGGAGCAGCCCGCGGGTGCCGACGAGGTAGACCGAGGCGACGAGCGCGATCAGCGTGCCCGCCGAGACCAGCCCGACCGTGATCCGGTTCCGGTCCCGGAAGGATTTCATCCCCATCAAGACCCCCCGGGCAGCGTCATCGTCCGCACCTGACCGGCGGCGATCCGGTCGCGGCCGGCGCGGCGGCAGGACTTCATCCCCACTTGGACCCCCCGACGATCAGGTTCTCCAGCGCCTCCGGCGTGTTGACGCTGTGCGCGCCCTCGCGGGGGCCAGGCAGCCGCGTCGGGTACGGGCAGGGCGGCGCCGCGAGCGACAGGCACGGCATGGCGGCCTCCACGAACTGGCCGTTGTCGACGGCGGCGAAGATGTTGCGGAGCTTGGGCGTCACCGACTGGAGGAGCTGGAGGACGGCGGCGCGGTTGCGGCCCACGCCGGCGCTGAAAGCCGAGAGCCGCTCGATGACCTGGCCGAGCTCGCGTTCGTTGCGCGCGAGGACGGTGTCCGACGTCCGGGTGAGGGCGGCGAGCTGGACGAGGCTGCCGTCGATGAGCTTGCGGTTGTCGGCGAACGCGTCGCTGAGGCTGACGAGGTCGTCGACGGCGGACCCGATCTGCTTGTCGCGGCGGGCGATGATGCCGGTGACGGTGGCGTAGTCGTCCAGCATCCGCTTCAGCATCGCGCGGCGCCGCGCGATCGACGCCGACAGCACGTCGATGTCGGCGATGAGGCGGTCGATGTTCTCGGCGTTGCCGTCGAGCGCCTGCGAGAGCGACACCAGGACCGTGTTGACCTCCTTGACGTCCAGGCTGCGGACGAGGGGGCCGAGCTGCTCGATCAGCGCGCTGCCGTCCACGACGGAGCGGGTGCGGGTGATGTGCGCGCCGGGCCGCATCTTCTCGGGGCTCCTGCCCGGCAGCAGGTACACGACGCGGCGGCCCATGGCGTCGCGCCAGCGGATCGCGGCCTCGGTGTCGGAGGGGACCTGCACCGTGTCGCGGACGGTGAGGGCGACGCGGGCCTTGCCGTCCACCACCTTGACCTCGTCCACCCGGCCGACCGGCGCTCCGGCGATCTTGACCTCGTCGCCCTCCAGCAGGCCGCTGGCGTCGTCGAACGTGGCGCTCACCTGCCAGCCGCCCTCGGTGTCGACGCGGGCGATCTGCATCCCGATGAACGCGGTGAGGACGCCGGTGACCGTCACGAACGTCGCCAGGCGGACGACGAGGCCGGCGCGGGCGCGGGCCTGCGCGCTGCCGGGGAACCTCGCCATGTCACCCACCTCCCGGGGCCGGGACGGAGCCGCTGGGACCGCACAGCCCGAGGAGCAGCCCGCACGGGTCGGACGGCAGGAGCCCCTGGGAGCGGATGTAGTTCTTGCCTTCGACCCCTTGCAGCGACGTCAGCTCGCCGTAGAGGGGCAGCAGCTGGTTGCCGGTGCGGACGGCGTTCCCGACGAGGCCGAGCTGGGCGTAGATGATGCGGGCGGTGCGCTCGGAGGACCGGAACGCATGGCCGAGCTGCCCGCCGCGCTTGTCGAACCCGTGCGCGGCCAGCAGCGACACGTCCGACAGGCCGTCGGCGAACCCGGCGAGCCTGCCGTTGCCCTGCGCGGCCGCGTCGATCACGGTGTTGGTGTTGCCGGAGATGCCGGTCAGCTCGTCGCCCTTGTCGGACAGGGCGCCGGCGAGGGCGGCGCCGTCGCCGATGAACCGGCGGGCGTTGCCGCGGTTGCGGTGCGCGACGTTCAGCAGGACCCCCGTCTGGTCGATGGTCTCCCCCAGCCGGACGCCCTGCCCGTCGAGGCCCGCGGCGATCGTCCGCACGATCGTCTGGACCTCCCGCGCGTCGACCGAGCCGAGGGCGGTGTCGGCGCGGGCGAGCAGGTCCGACAGGTCGCGCGGGTCGGAGGTGCGGGCGATCCGCGCCCCGGACGCCAGGTAGGGGCCGGTGCGGGAGTGCGCGCCCGGGAGCAGGTCGACGTACTTGGGGCCGAACGCCGACGCGGGGACGATGGACGCGGTGACGGTGTCGGGGACCCGCGTGCCCTTGTCCAGCCGGAGGGTGAGGCGCGCCCGCCCGCCGCCGGTCAGCCCCACCTCCTCCACCGTCCCGACGGTCACGCCGCGGATCTTCACGGGGGCGCCGGTGCCGAGGCCCTGCCCGGCGCGGCCGAACTCGGCGGTGAGCACCGTCCCGGGGTCGCGGCCCGGGCGGGCGATCAGCACGTACAGCGCCGTCGCCAGCACCGCGAGCGTGACCGCGCTGATCAGCAGGCGGCGGGGCAGCGGGATCTCGTCGTTGATCATCCGGTGAGCCTCACGGTCGCGCCGCTGCCCCAGAACACGTAGGACAGCAGCAGGTTCAGCACGACGATGACGATGATGGACAGCCGGATCGCGCGGCCCGCGGCGCGGCCCACGCCCGCCGGGCCGCCGGTCGCGTAGTAGCCGTAGTAGCAGTGGATCGTGATCACCGCGAAGGCGAACACCCCGACCTTGATCGCGCTGTAGACCAGGTCGATCGTCGGCAGGTAGAGCCGGAAGTAGTAGTCGTACACGCCGGGCGCCAGGTCGAAGAAGCCCGTGCTGATCAGCCGCGTCGCGAAGAAGCTGGCGAACAGCGCGATCAGGTACAGCGGGACGAGCGCGATCAGCGCCGCCACGACGCGGGTGCACACGAGGTAGGCGAACGACCCGATGCCCATGACCTCCAGGGCGTCGATCTCCTCGGAGATGCGCATCGCGCCGAGCTCCGCGGTGAACGCCGACCCGCACTGCGCGGCGAGCGCCACCGCCGCGATCACCGGGGTGATCTCGCGGACGTTCGCGAACGACCCGACCAGGCCCATGAACGACTGCGCGCCGATCGACTGGAGCCCGGTGTAGCCCTGCAGCCCGACCTCGGTGCCGACGAAGAACGCCATCGTGAAGATGACGAAGATCATGCCGCCGCCGACGACGCTGGCGCCGACGCCCACGACGACGTCGCTGACGTGCCGGGCGATGGTCCTGGTGTACTTGCGGCGCAGGATCAGGTCCCGCACCGAGTACAGCAGGATGCGGTAGACGAACACCGGCCACTGGGCCAGGTCGCCGGAGCGCTCCAGCGCCGTCGACCCGGCGCGGACGGCGCGCGGGGCGACCTTCTCCATCACGGGCAGTCCGGCCATCAGATCCTCGGCGGGAACGCGACGAAGTACACCGTCGTGATCACGTAGTTGAGGGCGAACACCAGCAGGAACGCGACGACGATCGCGCGGTTCACGGCGCGGCCGACGCCGACGGGGCTCGCGGCGCAGGTCATCCCCATGTAGCAGGCCACCACGGCGGCCACGACCCCGAACAGCCACGCCTTCAGCAGCGTCACCAGCAGGTCGGACGTCTGGAGCAGCGACACCGCGCCGTCGAAGTAGGCGCCGGGCGTGACGTCCTGCAGCAGGACGTTGAACACGAAGCCGCCGGCCGCGCCCGACACGATGACCAGGGACGCCAGCAGCGTCGAGACGAGGCTGGCCGCCCAGAGCCGGGGGGTGACGAGGCGGTGGACGGGGTTGACCGCCATCGCCTCCATCGCCGACAGCTCGTCGCGGATCCGGCGGGCGCCCATGTCGGCGGTCATCGCCGAGCCGCCCGCCCCCGCGATGATCAGCGCGGCGGCGATCGGCGCGACCTCGCGCACCAGGCCGACCACGACGGCGCCGCCGGTCGCGGACTGGGCGCCGAGCTGGGCCGCGAGCTGCCCGACCTGGAGGGCGACCGTGGCGCCGAGCGGCAGCGACACCAGGATCACCGGCAGGCTCGTCACGCGGGCGAGGAACCATGCCTGCTCGACGAACTCCCAGACCCAGTTCCGCACGTCCCACGTCCGGCGGACGGCCTCAAGGGCGATGACGAACAGCTCGCCGACCTCGTCGAGCAGGCCGTGGACCCGCCGCGGGATGTCGATGGCGGACATGGGACCTATCACTTCCTTCGCGGTGGCGGCGTCCTGCGCAAGTACGCACTTACCTACAACGTAAGCACATACTTACAGGCGTCCGGGCGGCGGTGTAAAGCGGTATGGCCGAAGAGAACCGGCGGACCCCGCGTGCGTCTGGCGCGAAGACGTGGATCACGCGGGGCCGCCGGCGGTCTGCGGACTCGGCGGCCGTCGGCCCGCCGCCCGATGATGCATGACCTTAGAGGCTTATTGGCGCTGCGGCAATAGCTTATTGGCGGTGCGCCAATAAGAGACCGGCCGGATACGGTCCGGGACGCGTGCGACGTCCGGGGCCCGGCGGACCACCGGGGCCCGGACCGGTGGCCGCCTACCAGCGGTCGACGTGCAGGACCTCGTCGAGGGGGACGCGCGGGGCCGGGCGGAAGGTGTCGCCGGTGTAGTAGGCGGTGGGGATGAGCGCGCCCTGCCGCACGTCCTCGGGCAGGCCGAGCAGTTCCGCCACCTCGGACTCGTAGGTGAGGTGCAGCGACGTCCACGCCGTGCCGAGGCCGCGCGCCCGCGCCGCGAGGGCGTAGCTCCAGACGGCGGGCAGCAGCGAGCCCCACAGACCGGCCTGGTTGCCCGCCGGGAGCTTCCCGCCGTGCAGCCGCAGGCACGGGATGACCAGCACGGGCACGTCGCCCATATGCTCCGCGAGGTGGGCGGCGCTGTCGCCGACGCGGCGCTGCACCTCGGCGCGGCCGGGGTCGTCCTTGTACAGCGTGGCGGCCGAGGCGCCGGAGGACGCGTAGGCGCTGAACGCGCGCCGGTAGTGCTCCCCGATCGCGGCGCGGGTCTCCGGGTCGGTGACGACGATCCAGTGCCAGCCCTGCCGGTTGCTCCCGCTCGGCGCCTGCAGCGCGACCTCCAGGCACTCGCGGACGAGGTCGAGGGGCACGGGGCGGTCCAGGTCGAGGCGCTTGCGCACCGTGCGGGTGGTGGTGAGCAGTTCGTCCGGGTTCAGCGGTAGCGTCGTCATGATTGTCATGGTGCCCCAGTGCCGCCCGGGAACCGCCGTCAGGACCTGGCGATCTTGGAGTTCAGCCGCGTAGTCAAGCCACTCCACCTAGTCTGTCGGGATGGGTGCTGCTTCGGGTGTTTCTTCCTCTATGTCCAGACTAGGGTGGCTCGACGCGCTGCGCGGAGGGGCCGCCCTGGCCGTGGCGCTGCACCACGCGAGCTACGTGTACCTGCCCTCGGTCCGGACGTGGCTGACCGACTGGTTCGATCCCGGCAGATGCGGCGTCCTCGTGTTCTTCCTGGTCAGCGGCTACATCATCCCCGTGTCGCTGGAGCGGCGCGGAAGCGTGCGCAACTTCTGGATCGGCCGGTTCTTCCGGATCTACCCGCTGCTGGCGGTGACGTGCCTCCTCGCGGTGCTCCCCTTCCTGCTGGGCGTCCTCGGGCTCCGGGCGGGCCTGGAGCAGTACTCCCCCGCGACCGCCGTCCTGGCGCACATGACCATGCTGCAGGACCTCCTCGACGTCCCCAACGCGATGAACGTGCTGTGGACGCTCTCGTACGAGATGGCTTTCTACCTCCTGATCGTCGCGCTGTTCGTGGTGGGCGGGCACCGGCGGTCCGCGTCGGTCTCCCTCGTGCTGACGGTCGTCGCGCTGGTCGCCGTCTCGCTCACCGCGACCGGGCTGCTGACGGGCGCGTACGCGCCGAGCGCCCTGCTATCGCGGACGGCGGGCGCCGGCCCGGTCGTCGCGGTGACCGCGGCGGCACTGGTGGTCGCCATCGCGGCGGCGGTGTCGAAGCGTCCCGCGCCGCGGGTGGCCGGCGGGCTGCTCGGCGGCCTCATCGCCCTCGTGCTGGTGACGGTGAACGGCCGCATCGGCGCCTGGGAGGGCCTGATCATGCTGGCGGTCATGTTCCTCGGCACGGTCGTCCACCGCGCCGAGCACGGCCAGATCACCCGGCGCACCGGTGCCCTGACGGCCGCCGCCGTCCTGGCCGGGGCGGTCGCCGCCGGGACGTGGCACAACGCCCAGGGCGGGCCGCACGCGCAGCTCGTCTGGTCCGGGGCCGTCCTCCTGGCGGCGGCCACGTTCGCGCTGGCGTGGCGGTTCCGGGACCGGCGCTTCCCCCGCTGGGCGACCGGCCTCGGCACGATCAGCTTCTCGGTGTACCTGCTGCATCCGCTGCTGCTCATGGTGGTGGTGCAGTTCCTGGAGATCCCGGCGCGGCAGGACCTGCTCGGCCTGACGCTCTTCCTCGTGGTGCTGGTCGCGCTGAGCTGGGCGTCCCACCGCTGGATCGAGGCCCCCGCCCAGCGCCTCGGCCGCCGCCTCACC
>NZ_SMKB01000179.1:0-14806 GCF_004348575.1 Actinomadura sp. 7K534 | reverse complement strand
CCCCACGACCCGCCCGTCAGCACGAGCCGCTCCGGGTCGGCGAGCCCGCTGGACACGGCCCAGTCGCGGACGGCCTTGATGTCCTCCAGCTCGGTGAGGCCGACGCGTCCCTCGATGGCGTCGCGCCACTCCGACCCGTACCCGGTCGAGCCCCGGTAGTTGACGCGGACGACGGCGAACCCGTGGTCCACCCAGGCGGCGACCGCGGGCCGGAACGAGTCGTCGTCCTGCGCGGTGGGCCCGCCGTGGACGTCGAACACCGTCGGGAACGGACGGTCGCCCTCGGGCCTGCTGACCAGCGCGTGGATGCGGCCTCCCGGGCCGTCCACCCACACGTCCTCGATGGGCACGGACGGGGGAGCGGGCGGCCCGGGGGGCGTGAGCACGACCTCGCCCGACGTGGACCTGATCACCGGCGGCTCGGCGGCCGACGACCAGGAGTACTCGATCGTCCCGTCCGGCCGGACGTCGGCCCCGCCGATCACCCCGCGCGGCGTCTCGATCGCGGTCAGGCTCCCGGTCGCCAGGTCGTACCGGTACAGCTCGTCCCGGGCCTCGTGCGAGTGGGCGATCAGCAGCGCCGTCCCGTCCGGGTACCAGGCCGCGCCGATCTCGCCGGGGAGGTCGAGGACGATCTCCTGCTCGGTGCCGACGACCGGATCCCAGATCAGCATCTCGTCGCGGCCGCGCCGCTCGTGGTTCACCAGCAGCCGCGAATCCCCCTCGACGGGGGCGAACCCGGCGGCGTGGACGCCCTTGCCGGGGCCGTCCCACAGGTCGGCGACCGTGGTGCCGTCCGGCCGCACCACGCGCAGCGCCATGTGGCGGCTGTCGCCGTGCTCGCTGTGCCCGATCGCGATCAGGCTCTCGCCGCGGGACATCGCGGCGACGTGCGCGTCCTCCGCGTGGTGGTAGAGCACCTCGGGCTCCGCACCGGCCTGGCAGAGGTGGATCGTGTTGCCGTCCTCCGTCGTCCGCCCGACGACGGCGAGGCCGGTGCGGCCCAGGCACAGGCCGGCCGGATACGACGGCTCCAGGCCCGCGACGGCGGGGACGCTCTCGGCCCCCTCCTCCGCGCCGAACGGCACGCGCTTCCAGACGCCGAACTCGTCGCCGTCGGTGTCGGCGAACCACCAGACCCATTCGCCGGACCGGTCGATGGTGCCGATCCAGGTGCCGTTCGGGCGGTCGGTCACCTGGCGGCGCTCGCCGGTGTCACGGTCCCACGTGTAGATCTCCCAGGTTCCGGTGACGTTCGACCGGTAGATGCTGTGGCTCGGGGCGTCTCTGGCCCATCGGGGCAGGCTCATCCCGGCGGCGCGGAATCTCGCCTTCCAGCGTTCGTCGTCGACCATCCCCCCAGTATTGCGGCCGACCGGACGTGCGGCGGAACACCCGGCGTCCGGGGCGTGCCCGCCGGGGGCGCTCAGGGCGCGGCGAAGCGGCCGAGCAGCTGGTCGATCGTGGCGCGGACCTGCCGGTCCATGGCGCGGGCGAAGCCCGCCTCCACGGTGACCTGCGCTCCGGGACGCAGCCGGGCGAGGGTCTCGGTCAGCTCGCCGAGGTCCTGCTCGTCGATGCGCCCGACGACGTGCGTGGCGATCATCCGGAGGAACATCGCCGCGAGGTCGTCCATGGTGCGCTGGAGCTCCAGCCCGGCCGACAGGATCTCCTCCAGCGGCACGCCGGCCTGGACGAGCGTCACCGTCGCCTCCAGCTGGCGGCGGCTCCAGTGGGTGACGCGGTCGCCGTCGATCTCGATGTGGCCCTGCGCGACGGCCCGCTCCACGGACTCCGCGTCGACCTGGCCCGGGAACAGCGCCGCCAGCTCGTCCAGCGTCATCGTCACCGGGACCTCGCGCGACCACGGCGTCGTGACGGCCTTCTCGACGCCGAGGACGGCGCCGATGTCGCGGCCCTGCTCCCACGCCGAGAGCAGCTCGCGGATGCCTTCGAGGGTGTGGCCGCGGTCGAGCAGGTTCGCGATCATGCGCAGCCGCGCGAGGTGGTCCTCGGAGTACAGCCCGATGCGCCCTTCGCGGCGCGGGGGCGGCAGCAGCTTCCGCTCCTGGTAGTAGCGCAGCGTCCGCACCGGTACGCCCGCGGCCTGCGCGAGTTCGCCGATGCGGTACTCGCGGCCGCCGTCGCCGGTTTGGCCGTCATGGTCGTCCATCGGCTGATCGCTCACGGCCGCCAGCATAGTTCGCGGCCGGAGGCGGTCACGTCCCGAGCTGTCCGCGGGGGAACGCTTTCGTCGGCTCCGCACGTCAGAGCCACGCCAGTGACACCCTGTCGATGGCACGACCTTCGCAAGGAGAGGCCGAAGATGGCGAAGACACGTCCCGTGACCCTCGCGTTGACCCTCGTGGTCGCGGTGGGGGGCCTGACCGCGTGCGGCGGCAAGAACCGGTGGTGCGAGCACGACGCGACCGACCGCCGGGTCAGCAACAGCTACTGCGAGCGCGGCGCGGCCGGGTACGAGTGGGAGTCGGACGGCGGTAAGACGAAAATCAAGAAGTCGAAGAAGTCGCGGCACTGACCCGGCCGACGGAGGCGGAACCGGGCGGCCGCGGCCCTAGGTGACGCGGCGGTTGGTCATGGTCCGGCGTTGTCGGCGGCGGCGCCTGTCGTCCGCCGGCCGCGGGGCCTGCGCCGCCTCGGTGGCGAGCAGGTCGCGGAGCGAACGCGGGACGATGTCCTCGCGGCGGTCGGTGAACGGTGAACGCATCGGGCTTCCTCCCTGTCCGTGCGGTGGCCCTGTTCGCGGGGTGGCGCTGATCTTGCGGTGGTGCTGTTCGTCCGGTGGTGCTGTTCGCGGGGGACGCTGTTCGTTCGGGGGTGCCGCGGGACGGTCAGGCGGCGGCGAGGTCGCCGCGGTACGTCTCGGACACGGTGGTGAGGGCCCAGCGCATCCGGGCGAGGTACGTCTCCGGGTGGTCGCCGGCCTCCTGGGCGACGACGGCGAGGCAGGCGTGGCGGTCGCCGCCGCAGGCACCCAGCCTGGCCTCGATGGCGGCGCGGACCTGCTCGGCGGAGGGGCGGTCCGACTCCTGCAGCCCGCTGCAGAACAGGATCTCGGCCAGCTCGGAGGCCGTCAGCGAGGGGATCGTCGGCGAGGCGTTCGTCGGCGAGGGGAGAGGGGTGTTCGACATCGTGTGCCTTCTTCCTGCGGAGGGGGCCTCGTCCCCCTGCTGCCATATATGACTCTGCCCGCCGGGCGGATTAATCGCCATAAGGGAAAACCCCGAACCGAGGCGGGGTCGTCCCTGGGTAGGCCCGTAGGACGGGCTCTCCCGTGCGGGTATCGGATTATCGGAACGGAATGGTGCTTCCGCGTGTGCGCCGCCCAGGCTCGGGGCTGTGACCTGGGCTTGTGGATCCGGGTTGGTACGGACGTACCCCTGGATTACGGTCGCCGGGCGCACTCCGGCCGCGGGACCTTCCAGTGTTGAACGCACGTATGCCCGAGGCTAATCCCGCCGTCCAAATCGGGCGGCGGTTGAACGCGGTGCGCTCTGGTCGCGGGGTTTGGATCCGGAACCGGTGCGCCCTCGGGGTTACGGTCCGTCCGTGAGGCGGGTTGCAGCCCGCATGAACGGGTCCTCCCAGGTTAGTCGCGGTATGCAAGTCCGGCGGCGAGCGCGTCCCGGAAGGCCCGCACCGCCGGGTGCGAGCCGCCGCCCCGGCGGGCCGCGGTGAGCAGGCGGCGGGTCCGGTCCTCCTCGGGGAGCCGGACGACCGGCACCGCCGGCGGACGGCCCGACCACACGAGCCCCGGCAGCAGCGCGGCCGCGTGACCCCGCTCGACCAGGCGCAGATGCAGCAGCAGGTCGGTGGACTCGAACCGCACGTCCGGCTCGAACCCGGCGGCGCGGCAGAGCCGCGTCGCCCACAGCCGCGACGCCGTACCGGCCGGTTCCATGACCCACGGGGTCTCCGCCAGCTCCCGCAACCCGGTGCCCTGCAACCCGGTGCCCTGCGGCGCGGGTCCGGGGAGGGCGAGGGAGATCTCGTCCGCGCCCAGCTCCGCGTACTCGATCCCGGCCGGCCGCGGGCTCGGATCGCCCGGGTACTCCTCGGTGATGACCAGGTCGAAGTCCCGGGCGAGCAGGCCCGGCAGCGCGCTCTCGGGCTCCCGCTGGGTGATCTCGACGCGGAGCCGCGGGTGGGCGTCGCGGAGCGTGCTGAGCGCGTCCGGGACGAGCGCCAGCGCGGCCGTCTGGAACGCGGCGACGCGCAGCACCCCCGCGATGCCGCGCAGCGACGCGGCGAGGTCGGCCTCCGCGCGTTCGAGGCGCTCCAGGACGGCCTCGGTGTGCGCGACGAGGATCTCGGCCTGCGCCGTCAGCCGGACGCGCCGCCCCACGGGTTCGAGCAGCGGCACCCCGGCCTCCCTCTCCAGCACCGACAACTGCTGCGAGATCGAGGACGGGCTGTAGGAGAGTGCCTCGGCGACGGCGGCGAGCGTCCCGCGGTGCTTCAGCTCGCGGAGCAGCCGGAGCCGGTGAAGGTCCAGCACGGGCGTCCTCCATTCATCGGCTGAGCTGATGATTATCGCTCGAAAACATTCGCTGGACCGAAGAAAGGTGGCTAGGGGAACGTGTCATGCATGGTCACAGCTCCCACTTCGCTTGATCTGTCGTGGTTCGCCCGGCCGCCGGCACGGGCCTGGAGATGCCCGCCGGCTCCCGGGGACGTCGCGTCCTTCCACCGCGGGCTCCCCGGCTACGCTCCGACGCCTCTCGTCGAACTGCCTTCGCTCGCGGCCGGACTGGGCGTCCGGCACCTGTTCGTGAAGGACGAGTCGGCGCGCCTCGGGCTGCCCGCGTTCAAGATCCTCGGCGCCTCGTGGGGCGTTCACCGGGCGCTCTGCGACCACTACGGACTCGCGCCCGGCACCCCGCCCGGGCGGCTGCGCGAGGCCGCCCGCCCGCCGGTCCGGCTCGTCACCGCGACGGACGGCAACCACGGCCGGGCGGTCGCCGCCATGGCCCGCCTGCTTGGGCTCGCCGCGGACGTCTACGTCCCGCAGGGCGGCGTCCACCCCGCGGCGGTGGCCGCGATCAAGGAGGAGGGCGCGGCGGTGACGGAGGTTCCGGCGCCCTATGACGAGGCGGTTCGGTTCGCGGCGGACGCGGCCGCCTCCGACCCGTCGGCCGTGCTCGTCCAGGACACCGCGTGGCCCGGGTACGAACGCGTCCCGCAGTGGATCGTGGACGGCTACTCCACCCTCTTCACCGAGATAGACGACCAGCTCGCGTCGGCTGGGGTCGCGCCAGCGGGCCTTGTCGCCGTCCCAGCCGGGGTTGGGTCGCTGGCCCAGGCTGCTGTGACCCATTACAGGTCTGGACGGTCCGCGCCCACTCTGCTGTGCGTGGAGCCCGATGCGGCCCCTTGCGTGCTGACGAGCCTGCACCACGACCGTCCGGTCACCGTCGAGACTGGGACGACGTCCATGGCGGGCCTCAACTGCGCTACCCCGTCCAGCCTCGCCTGGCCTTACCTCCGCTCAGGCGTGGACGCGGCAGTAGCGGTCACCGACACCGACGCCGCCCAGGCCGCACGCGACCTCATCTCCCTGGGGGTGCAGGCGGGGCCTTGCGGTGCCGCCTCCTTGGCGGGCACACGCGCCGCTCTGACCTCACACAACCGCCCGGCCCTCGCGCCTGAGCACGCGGACACGATCGTCCTGCTGAGCACGGAAGGGACGACGGCCAACCCCGCTTGACGCGTATCGGACGTTTGCGGAGATAGGGGAGGCACATTGGCCTACGCGCCGGTAACATATTCGTGCGTTCATTCGCGCGACCCGATCGTCCCGGCCAACCTCCTGCTCCCACCGCCTGCCTCGTGGGCGCGGGCCTCCGCCCGCCAACGAAAGGGGGGACGACCCATGAAGCCCGATCTGGAGCGGTTCCTCACCGCCCGCCTCGACGAGATCACCGCCGAGGTCGTCCACGAGATCAGCCTCCGCGTGCCCGCCTACACGCACGTGCGGGCCGGCGCCGTGGGGACGCTCGTCCGCGACGCCGTCTCCGCCTACCTCGGCGCCCGCGACAAGTCCGCCGTGCTCGACTCGTTCCGCGTCCTCGGGGCCGGTGAGGCCCGCGCCGGGCACGACGTCCATCACTTCGAGACCGCGATGCGCACCGGCGCCCGCGTCATCGTCCGGCGGACGGCCAACGCCGCCGCCCGCCTCTACCCGCCCACCGCCGAGTACATCACGGTGATGGAGACCGCCTTCAGCGCCGAGAACGAGATCGTCAAGGCCGCCGTCGAAAGCGCCCGCGCGACGGCCGAGGTCACCGTCAGAGGCGCCTGAACGACAAGAGGCGCCTGAACGACGCCAGGGCGCGGCGCTCGTCGCGCCGCGCCCTGGAGGATCGTCCGGTCCGGCTCGCTAGCTCGCGTGGACCGCCCTTTCGTTCGGGACGCAGTGCGTCATCTTCAGGCCGTTGACGTCCCGCGGCCCGTTGTCGCCGAGGTTCGAGAGCCGCTTGCGGTCCTCGTCGGTCAGGTCCTGGCTGGCGAGCGGCTCCAGGTGCTTCACGTCGTCCGGGCCGATGCCGAGGCCCTCGCCGACGCGCAGCCCGAGGTCGTCCTCGACCATCAGCAGATGCCACACCATGCGCTCCTTGACGGGACGCGCGCACTCGGAGATCGCGGCGACGAAGTTGTTCACGAGGTCGTCGCGCTCCCAGTCCTCCATCAGCAGGTAGCGCTGGCCCGCCTGCTTGTAGTCGTTGGTCCGCTCGATGCGCTTGCGGGTCACCCGGCCCCTGATCTCGGGGCCCTGCGTGTCCTCCGCCGGGAACTGCCCCTCCCGCAGCCCGCCCGTGATGGACGGCTCGTAGTTCACGTGCGGGTTCTCGCCCGCCGCGTCGACGTAGTACGTCATCTGCCCGTCGCGCTGGTTCGTCTTGACCTGGGCGCTCTTGGCCTGGTTGACGGGCAGCTGCAGGTAGTTCGGCCCCACCCGGTAGCGCTGCGTGTCGCTGTAGGAGAACGTTCGCCCGATGAGCATCTTGTCGTCGGAGAAGTCGAGGCCGTCAACCAGTACACCGGTGCCGAACGAGATCTGCTCGTTCTCGGCGAAGTTGTTCTCGACGTTCCGGTCGAGGACGATTCGCCCCACCGGCAGCGCGGGGAACTCGTTCTCCGGCCACGTCTTGGTGTCGTCCAGCGGGTCCCAGTCCAGTTCGGGGTGCTCGTGGTCGTCCATCATCTGGACGAGCAGCTCCCACTCCGGGAAGTCGCCGCGCTCGATGGCCTCGTGCAGGTCCTTGCTGGCGTGCCCCAGCTCGCCGGCCTGGATCACCGCCGCGTCGGCCTCCGTCATGCTCTTCACGCCCAGCTTCGGCATCCAGTGGTACTTGACGAGCTTCGTCTCGCCCGCCTCGTTCACCCACTTGTAGGTGTTCACGCCGAAGCCCTGCATGTGCCGGTAGTCGGACGGGATGCCGCGCGGGCTGAACAGGTTGACCAGCATGTGCATCGACTCAGGGGTCTGCGACATGAAGTCGAAGATGCGCGCCGGCTCCTGGCGGAACGTCACCGGATCGGGCTTGAGGGCGTGGATGACGTCGGGGAACTTGATCGCGTCGCGGATGAAGAACACCGCGAGGTTGTTCCCGACGAGGTCCCAGTTGCCGTCCTCGGTGTAGAACTTGATGGCGAAACCGCGCGGGTCCCGCGCCGTCTCGGCCGAGTCGCGCCCGCCGATGACCGTGGAGAACCGCAGCGCGATCGGCGTCCGCTTGCCCTGCTCCTGGAACAGCTTCGCCCGGGTGAAGTTCGCGATCGGCTCGTCACCCCACTTCCCGTACGCCTCGAAGAAGCCGTAGGACGTCTTCCCGCGGGCGTGCACCACACGCTCCGGGATGCGCTCCCGGTCGAAGTGGCTCATCTTCTCCAGGAACTGGTAGTTCTCCAGCGTCGCCGGGCCGCGGGACCCCACGGTGCGCTGGTTCTGGTTGTCGTAGACCGGGTGGCCCTGCCGATTGGTCAGTACCGGACGCTCGTCCCCCGGTTGCGATCCCTTGCTCGAAACGTCGGTCACGACAAGCTCTCCTCTCGCTGTTCAGGGGGTCGCTCCGCCCTCGGCGGGCTCGGCGGCCGACCGCCGCCGGACACACCGGACGAAAAGACTCGGTGACGCCCTACCCGAGAGAACCGCAACTAACGTCCGCATCCAGGTAAACCGTCCTCCAGCCCCCACCCAAAGGACGAGGCTTCGCTCGGCGAACCGTCCTTCAGCCACCACCACCGCGTGACCAGGTGGAACATCCTTGAGGCCGGGCAAGGGTCAGGCGAGGCGGCGGAACACCGGGGACGGGGGCGGGAGCCGGTCGCCGGCGCACTGGCGGGCGACGCGGTCGGCGGCGTCGGGCAGGAAGGGCGCCAGGTTCTCGGCGACGGCCCGGCAGGCGTCGACCAGCTCGGCGAGGACGGCGTCCAGCCGCGGGTCTCCTGCCTTCGCCAGTTCCCACGGCCGCACGCGGTTGATGTGGCGGTTGGCCTGGTCGACGATCTCCCAGACCGCGGAGGTGGCGCGGCGGAAGTCGTGGTCGTCCAGCGCGGCGCCGACGAGAGCCGGGGCCTCGCGGCACACCTCGTCCAGCTCACCGGGGCCCTCGCGGGCGGGGACGACGCCGTCCCGGTACCGGTGGACCATCGACACGACCCGGTTGACCAGGTTCCCGAGGCCGTTGGCCAGTTCGTCGTCGGCGCGGGCGACGAGCCGCTCGGCGGTGAAGTCCGCGTCCCCGGCCTTCGGTACCTCCCGGAGCAGCCACCACCGGACGGCGTCCACCCCGTACTCCCGCACGAGCGCGACCGGATCGACGGTGGCGCCACCGGACTTGCTGATCTTCTGCCCGCCGGCGGTGAGGTAGCCGTGCACCAGGATCTCGTCCGGCAGCGGCAGCCCGGCGGACAGCAGCATCGCCGGCCAGTAGACCGCGTGGAACCGCAGCACGCCCTTCCCGGCGAGATGGACGCGGCGGCCGTCCCCCGCCCACCATCGCCGGAAATCGTCACCGTCCTGCCCGTAGCCGAGTGCGGTGATGTAGTTGCCGAGCGCGTCCCACCATACGTAAATGACCTGGCCGGGGTCGTCCGGCACCGGAATTCCCCAGCCGCGCGCACGCTCGGTCGACCGGGAAACGGAGAAGTCCGCGAGCCCGCCCGCGATGAACGAGAGCACTTCGTTGCGCCGCTCGGGCGGTTCTATGCGCAATTCGCCGCCGCTGATGAGGTCGTGCAACTTCTCCGCGTACCGGGACAGGCGGAAGAACCAGTTCTCCTCCGAGACGCGCTGCGGGACGGTGCCGTGCTCGGGACAGCGCCCGCCGATGAGCTCGCCCTCGCCGTAGAACTGCTCGCAACCGACGCAGTAGAGCCCTTCGTAGTGCCGCCTGTACAGGTCGCCGGAGTCGGCGCAGGCCCGCCACAGCCGTTCCACTCCGGCGCGGTGCCGGGGGTCGCGACTGGTGCGGATGACGTCGTCCACCGACAAGGACAGCGGCTCGGCGAGACCGACGAACTCTTCGGCGAGCCGGTCGACGAATTCCTGGACGTCCTCGCCGGCGGCCTCGGCGGCCAGGACGTTCTTCAGCGAGTTGTCGTCCGTCCCCGCCTGGAATCGGACGGCGCCGGTGCGGCGTCGATGCCGGGCGAGCACGTCCGCTTGGACGAGTTCCAGCGCGAACCCCAGATGCGGGCGCGCATTGACGTACGGAATCGTCGTCGTGATGTAAGTGCTCAAGGGAGCCTCCAGGGAATCGGGGCCCCACAATGAGAAAAGGCCCCGCGAACAGGGCCTCGAAGAACGTCCAGCGTCAGCGACCCCGCGAGCGGGGCATCATCACCTGGGCAGCGAACGTCCTCATGCGACCGAGTCTAACCGTCGCGCCCCCGCCACGGAACCGGCCGGATCTTGCCAGTATTCATTGGCGAGATGGCGTGACTTCCATGGCCCGCGCGCTCAGACTCGGGCGCATGAAGAAGCTGAGGATGGCCGTGGGCGCCGTGGCGCTCTCCGGCGCGCTGACCCTGACCGCAGTCCCGGCGCAGGCGGCCCCGGACCCCAAGCCTGAGATTCCGGAGAGCGTCATCCAGCAACTCCCTGCCCCGCTCCAGGCCGAGGTGAGGGAGAACCCAGGTGACATCGGGTGGGACGAGAACGGCCCCTACATCGTCTGGGGCAACCTGGCCTGCCGCATCCACCTCTTCCTCCCGTGGGAGTGGGCCTGGGCCTGGGGCACGGGCCCCTGCTGGTTCTAACCCACCCGGACGGTGAGGTCGTCCACATAACGGGCCACCGGGCCGAAGGTCACGAGTCCGCTGCCGGCACCGGCCAGTTCGTCGGCGGCCGGGGCGAGTTCGGCGCGGGCGCGGGCCATCGTCTCGCGGTCGTCCACGGCCATCGCCGCCTGGGCGAGGAGGCACCACAGGGCCTCGAACAGCAGGTCGCGGGGCGGGTCCGGTGCCTTGCGCAGGACCGTGGCGGCCTCGTGTGGACGTCGCTGCGCCAGCAGGACCAGGGGGCGGGCCCACGGTGCGTAAGGCCCCCAGTCGGTGTGCGGATCCTTCTGCGCGGGCCGCCCCGCCTTCATGCGCAGCGACAGCCGCGCCAGCGCGGGCAGTCCGGCCGTGAGGCCGGGCATGCCCGAACCGTCCAGCCGTGCGATGGCGTCCCGGTAGGCGGCCTCGACCTCCTCCGGCGCCCCGCCGGACGCGGCGAGCCGAAGCGCCCGGTACCACGTGGTGAACACGCCGACCAGCGGCCGCTCGTGGCGCTCGGCAAGATGATCCGCAGCCGCCGCGTGCCCGTCGGCGGCCGCGAAGTCGGCGAGCGCGCTGCGTGCCTGCATCCGGACGAGATGCCCCAGCACGAGGTAGTTGTGCAGGTCATGCCGGACGGAGAGGTCGACCAGCTCGGCGCCTAGCTCGTCACGTTCCGGCGCCAGCCCCGCGCGGTGGAACGTCTGCATGAACACGCCGTTCAACGTGAACGCCAGGAGCGCGGGATCGTCCAGGCCACGGGCGATCCGCTCCGCCTCCACGGCCGCTTCGCGGGCGCGCCCGGTGCGTGTCCCGCGCGACTCCAGCGCGATCGTGGCCAGCAGCCGCGCCCGCGCCGCCCCCGACCCGCCGTCCGGGAGCCCGGCGAGGGCGCGCTCGGCCGCCGCCACGACCTCGGCGGCCTGCCGCGGATCGTCCGACCGCGTCCAGATCGCCGGGACGTCGTACGCGCCGATCACCCGCGCGGTCAGCTCCGCGTCGCCGAGCCGCTCCGCCGCCGCGATCGCCGCCATGCGCTGCCCGCGCGCCGCCTCCAGCCCGCCGCCACCGGTCACCGCGAGGTTCCGCAGGATCCCGACCGTCGACTCCAGCCGTGCCCGCGAACCCGATGCGACGGTGCGGTCATAGGCGGCCGCCGCCTCCGCCCACACCTGGGACACCGTGTCCGGGTCCTCCTGGCGGAGGATGTTCTCCTCTAGGCGACGCAACACTGGGCTTGGGTCGATGCCCAGTTGCTCTACGAGCATTGCCCGTGCTCGTTGCAGGACTGCCAGTGCATCGCCTTGGCGGCCCGTGCGGTACAGCGCGAGCGCCAGGAGACGCCACGCGTCCTCACGCCAGGGATGCTCGGCGACGTGCGCGTCCAGATCCGGTACGGCGTCGGCGGCGAGACCCAGTTCGAGCTTGGCCTCGGCCCTGCGTTCGACGGCGCGCAGGCGGAGTTCGGTCAGACGCGACCGTTCCGCACGGGCCCAATCGTCGTCGGCGAACTCGGCATAGGCGGGGCCGCGCCACCACCCCAGGGCCTCGTCCAGGCTCTTGAGCGTCTCCTCCGGCGGGCGGGCTGCGGCACCGACCACCTGCTCGAAGCGCCAGGCGTCGACCGCGTCGGTGCGCAGCGCGTATCCCGGGCCTTCGGTGACCAGGAGCCGGGACGGAGCCCGTGGTGGACGCTCCGGCTCCAGCGCTCGGCGCAGCGCGGCGACGAACGTCCTGACGGCGCCGACCGCGTCCGCCGGCGGAACCGTCCACAGGTCGTCGACGAGCCGCGTCACTGGGACCACACGGCCACGGGCGATGACGAGCCGGGCCAGCACCGCCCGATGCCTGGGCCCCTTCAGAGGAATCACGTCGCCGGAGCCGTCCCAAGCCGTCACCGGCCCCAGCACCCCGAAAACGACGTCCACGCAAGCCACGCTATAGCGCGCTCATCGAATGCTCATTCACGTCGAGCAGCCTTAGGACCATGCTCAACGGATTCGAATACAAGCGCGTCGCCGTCGCCGAGGATGTCTCCCTCAACGTGGCGGTCGCAGGCACCGGCACACCTATCGTCCTCCTGCACGGCTTCCCGCAAACGCACCTGATGTGGCGTCACGTGGCGGCTGACCTTGCGTCCGACCACACCGTCATCTGCCCCGACCTACGCGGATACGGAGACAGCGACAAGCCCGCCGACGGCTACTCCAAGCGCACCATGGCCGCGGACATCGTCGCCCTTGCCCGAGCCCTAGGCCACGACCGTTTCGCCCTAGCCGGACATGACCGCGGAGCCCTGGTCGCCTTCCGCGCCGGCCTCGACCACCCCGACACGATCACCCACCTCGCCTGCCTCGACGTCCTCCCGACCCTGGACATGTGGGACGCGATGCACGGCGTGACCGCGGCGGTGGGCTTCCACCTCTACCTGATGGCCCAGCCGCCAGGGTTGCCCGAACAGCTCATCGCCGGCGCACCCGACGCCTTCTTCGGCCACTTCCTCGACGTGTGGACGAACGACCCGTCCGCGATCCCCGCCGACGTCCGGGCCGCCTACCTCGCCGCCTGCCGCGACGCGATCCCCTCGATCGTCGCCGACTACCGCGCGTCCGCGGGCATCGACGTCGAACACGACCAGGTCGACCGGGCTGCGGGCAACCGGCTGCAGATGCCCGTCGCCGTCCTCCAGCAGGACTGGGGAGCCGCCCTGGGCTACGACGCCGCCGCCCTATGGCGCGCGTGGGCCGCCGACCTCGACCACGAAACCGTCCCCTACGGCCACTTCATGGCCGAAGAGGCCCCGGCGGAAGTGACGAAGGCACTCAGGACGCTGCTGGCTCGCGGCGCTCAGCACGGATCATGACCGGATCGGACGCCGTTCCCCTGATCACCACGGAGGCCCCCAGCGCACGGGCTTCGTCATCCGGCGCCTCAACCTGCCCCACGACGCCTACCTGGGCTCCGTCTTCGACGACCCCTTCGTACAGGCGGATGCGGCAGGTCGTCGGAGAGCCGTTGTGATAACCGCCGGAGCGCAACAGGACATCGACCCAGGGAACCTTGTCGAGAGTCGTCACCGGTGCCTCGTAGTCCTGAGACACGGAGACACGTCCACCCGCTCCCTTGACCAGCGCGATCCCGCTGCCGTCGTCCACAAGGAAGTCGACCGCCTGCCCGAAGCGATGCGTTCCGTCGGACCCGTCCGAACTGGGGACGATCGCCAGCTGCCGCGCCACATAGGCACGCCCGCTGGCCTCACTCACGGGGGCCGCCCCGAGCGCAACGGCCCGCCCGGCAAGCCGGCACACGCCCGGTTCCGCCGTCGCCACCGTCGATAGGGGCGTCCTCGCGAACACCCGGTCAACCGAGAAGCCCAGCCGCATGTACACCAGAACGAGTGCACCGACCGAAAGGGCTATCAGCAGTAAGACAAGGACGACTTGCATGAGATCTCCCGGGGGCGCGCTTCTCGCACGCCGCATCCTGCCGGGAAATCTCGTCCATCACTAGGGTCCGAATACCGGTGATATCAACCCTCTACCAGGGCGGGCCGCCTTGAGTCGCCGCCCATACCCACACGTAGATGATGAACGCGGTAGCGGCCAATCCGAGCAGCATCTCCCAGCTAAGCGCGCCGCGCAGCCTGCTGTGAGGCCCCTTGTGGGCTTCCCTGTGGGCCATCCTCATCACCCGTTCATCCGACATACGTGATGCATCTCCACGTAGCCGGACATTTCGCCCCACAATCCCATGGTTCGGCAAACAGTCGCCTACTCCCCGAAATAGACCTCGAACCCCTGCGCGATCGAGTCGGCCATGCGCTGCCGGAACGAGGCGCTCTCCATCTTGGCGGCGTCCCCCGCGTTGGTCATGTTGCCGCACTCGATGAAGGCGGTCGGCACCTTGGCCAGGTTGAGCCCACCGAGATCATCGCGCCGATCCAGCCCGTTCTCGCCGATGTAGGTCGAGTAGGGGATCCCAGTGCCGGACCGATACGCCCCACGGATCGCCTGGCCCAGCCGCACGGAGTCGTCCACGATCCCCGCGTTCTCACCCACGGCCACTGGGACGATGACGTGGAACCCGTGCCCGGACGGCGGCCCGCCGTCCCCGTGAACCGACACCGCCGCATCAGCCCCGACACGTCCCCCGGTGGCCGCCCGCCGGGTGATGCAGGGCCCGACCCCGTTGTCGCTCGCCCGCGTGAACTCGACCTCGGCTCCCCTGTCCCGCAGTACCTTCGCCAGGCGATTGGCCAGATCCCAGGTGAAGGCGTGCTCGCGGTACCCGCCGGCCGTAGCGGTCCCGGTCGTGTCACAGGCCTTGCGTCCGTTCCCTACGGACACCTGCTTGTTGATCTGCCTGGGGTGGGTGGCATTGCCCCCGTTATGCCCCGGATCAACCACGATCTTCTTCCCCCGAACCGCCGCCCCCTGCGCGGCGGTCTGCTCGCTCGTGGGAGCCGGCGACGCCTCATCACCGCCGTCACCGCCCCCGCCGCACCCCGCGAGCAGCCCCAGCC
>NZ_SMKB01000178.1:0-14878 GCF_004348575.1 Actinomadura sp. 7K534 | reverse complement strand
GGTGCTCGGGCGGGTCTGGCGGCGGCCTGAGGTACTGGTGCCGTCGGGGGTCGTCGTGTGGGTGACGACGCTGGTGGGCGGCATGGGGCTGCGGGCCCTGTCGGGGGACGGGACCGCTCTCCCGTTCGTCATCGTGGCCACGGGTTTCCTGGCGCTCACGTTGCTCGGGTGGCGTGCCGGCGTGCGTGTGGCGGGTACGCGGAAGGGCCTGTCCCGGCAGGGCTGAGCGCCTTGTGGAACGTCTCCAAATGACCGCCCGGTCTCTTTGCTGATCGACTCGGTTGACTGCGACGCGCCGTCCTGATGAAGTTACCCGCGAGTCACGTTGGTGGCGGTGGGCGACGCGAAAGGGAGACGATGGCATCTGCGCTGCGCGACTGGCTGGAGAAGCCGAACGGCGGACGTGGCGTTCACCTGGCGGCCGACGACGGCGGCTGGGAGTTCCGCGACTACGGCGAGCTGGCCTCCGGCGCGCGACGCACCGCCGCCGCGCTCATCGAGGAGGGCGTGCGGCCCGGGGACGTCGTCTGCCTGGTCCTGCCCACCGACTTCACGTGCATCGAGTCCTACTACGCGGTGTGGGCGGCGGGGGCGACCGTGTGCCTCATCACCCCGCCGCTGTTCCAGGACGGGGACGACTACGTCGCGCACGTCGCGGCGATCCTGCGGCAGGCGTCGCCCGCGCTGGTCGTCGCGTCCAAGGACCTCACCGAGTACGCGGGGCGGGCCATGGCCGAGGCCGGCATGAGCGGCGAGCCGTGGCAGCCGCGGCAGGCCGTGGACGAGGCGGACGTGCAGCCGGCGGGCGAGCTGGCCCTGCTGCAGTTCACGTCCGGGTCCAGCGGCGCGCCGCGCGGCGTGATGGTCACCTGGGCGAACCTGGAGGCCAACTCCGACCTGATCGTCCGGGAGTCCGGCTACGAGGACGGCGACGTGGTCGCCACGTGGCTGCCGCTCTACCACGACATGGGGCTCATCGGCACCTTCATCACGCCCATCGCGCGGCAGGGGATGCTGCGGCTGATGCGGCCCGACCACTTCATCCGCGACCCCGCGCGGTGGATCCGCCTCTTCGCCGAGGCCGCGCACACGGCCGCGCCCCCGTTCGCGTACTCGTACTGCGCGCGGCGGATCAAGCCCGAGCAGCTGGAGGGCCTCGACCTGTCGGGCTGGAAGATGGCGCTGATCGGCGCCGAGCCCATCGACCCGAACACCCTGGAGGTGTTCGCGCAGCTCGTCGAGCCGTTCGGGTTCTCGCGCACGATGTTCAAGCCCGCCTACGGCATGGCGGAGACGACGCTGCTGGTCACCATGGACAGCGAGCAGCGGCCGCCGCTCGCCGTCCGGCCCGACCCCGAGTCGCTGTCGTTCGGGGAGCCCGTCCGGATCCTCGACCAGCACCGGCTGGGGCCGGAGTCGCTCGGCGCGAAGGCCGGATGGGTCGTCGGGTGCGGCACGCCGGAGAGCGACGTGCCCGTCATGATCGTGGACGACGACGGGGCCGAGCTGGGGGACGGGCTGCTCGGCGAGATCGTCGTCGGCGGCGCGTCGGCCTGCCCGGGGTACTACGCGGGCGCGGAGGCCAAGTCGACGCGGTTCATCGACGGGCGGGTCTTCACCGGGGACGCCGGCTTCTTCCACGAGGGGCAGCTCTTCGTCCTCGGGCGGATGGGCGACAGCATCAAGGTGCGCGGGCGGTCCGTCTACGTCGAGGACCTCGAAGCGAAGATCGCCGAGGTGAGCCGGCTCGGCAAGGGCCGCATCGCGACCGTCGCGGTGCCGGACGCCGGCCGCAAGGGCCTCGCCCTGTTCGCCGAGACGCAGGACGAGTCGTGGACGGCCGCCGTCCGCGAGATGCTGCGCCGCCGGCTCGGCGACGACGTCGAGCTGACGATCGTCATCGGCACCGGGCTGATCCAGCGGACCTCCAGCGGCAAGCCGCGCCGCCGCTACATGTGGGAGCGGCTGAAGTCGGGGAAGATGGAGGGCGCGCGCATCGTCCCCTGATTGCGGAGGCCGGTTGCGGCGCGACACGATGGCGCTGACGCCGTGAAAGGTGCGCGATGCCGGCTGTAGCCAGAACGCTCCTGCGCCTGGGCTCCCGCCTGGGCTCCACCGCACAGAACGCCCTGGAGGTCGCCCGGTTCGGCGGGTTCGACACCGACGAGGACGCGTCCCCCTGCGAGGTGGTGACCGAGCAGCGGGTGTACCGGCTGCGGCACTACTTCCCCGGGTCGGCGGGCGGCCCGGTGGTGCTGCTCGTCCCGCCGCTGATGATCACCGCGGAGGTGTACGACATCTCCTCGCGGGTCAGCGCGGTCCGGGTGCTGCGCGACCTGGGCGTCGACCCCTGGGTGGTCGACTTCGGCGCGCCGGAGCGGGAGCCGGGCGGGCTGGAGCGGACGGTCAGCGACCACGTTCTCGCCGTCAGCGACGCCGTCGACCGCATCCGCGAGGCCACCGGGCGGGACGTGCACCTCGCCGGGTACTCGCAGGGCGGCATGTTCGTCTACCAGGCCGCCGCGTACCGGCGCAGCGAGGGCATCGAGTCCGTGGTGACGTTCGGCAGCCCGGCCGACACCAGCGTCGGGCTCCCGTTCGGCCTGCCGAGCCGGCTCGCGGCCGAGGGGGTCGAGCGCATCCCCGACGCGCTGCTCGGCGGGTTCGCCGTGCCGGGCTGGGTGACGCGCCTCGGGTTCCAGGTGCTCAGCCCCGTGAAGTCGGTCCGGTCGCGGGTCGACTTCATCCTGCAGCTGCACGACCGGGAGCGCCTCGCGCCGCGCGAGCGGCAGCGCCGGTTCCTGGAGCGGGAGGGCTGGGTGTCGTGGCCCGGCCCGGCGCTCGCGGAGTTCATCCGCCAGTTCATCCAGCACAACCGGATGCTCACCGGCGGGTTCGTCATCGGCGACCGGCCCGTCACGCTGGCCGACATCACCTGCCCGGTGCTCACCTTCGTCGGGGAGGTCGACGAGATCGCCGGGCCGCCCATGGTCCGCGGGATCAGGCGTGCCGCGCCGCGCGCGCAGGTGTACGAGGCGTCGCTGCCCGCCGGGCACTTCGGGCTCGTCGTCGGCAGCCTCGCCATCGCGCGGACGTGGCCCGCGGTGGCCGCGTGGGCGAAATGGCGCGCGGGCGACGGGGAGCTGCCGGGCATCGTCGCGCCCGTCACCGGGGACGAGGAGGCGGCCACCGCCGAACTGCCCGGCGGGCCCGCCGGCTACGGGCTCCAGCTCGCGATGGGCGTGGGCGCGGGGGCCGCCCGCTCCGCGTTCCGCACGGCGGCGCGGGCGGTGCACGGCACCCGGGAGCTCACCGGGCAGGCGGCGCAGAACCTGCCGCGGCTGGCCCGGCTGGAGCGCATCCAGCCCGACACCCGCATGTCCATGGGGCTGCTCCTGGACGAGCAGGCCCGGCGCAGGCCGGACGAGGTGTTCTTCCTCTACCACGGGCGCGGCCACACGCACGACGCCGCCAAGCGGCGCATCGACGCCGTCGTCCGCGGGCTGGTCCACATCGGGGTGCGGCGCGGCGACGCGGTCGGCGTGCTCATGGGCACCAGGCCGACCGCGCTGGCACTGGTGGCCGCGCTGAGCCGGCTCGGCGCCGTCGCGGTGCTGCTGCGCCCCGACGGCGACCCGGACGCGGAGGCGCGGCTCGGCCGGGTGACCCGCGTCATCGCCGACCCCGAGCACGCGGCGCGGGCCGCGAAGCTGGAGGGCGTGGACGGCTACGTACTCGGCGGCGTCGGACGGGCGGAACGCGGCCCGCTGACCGACATGGAGGCCATCGACCCCGACCGCGTCGAGCTTCCCGGCTGGTACCGGCCGAACCCGGGGCGGGCCGGCGACCTGGCGTTCGTCGTGTTCACCGGGGAGGGGGATCTCCTGCGGGCCAGCCGGATCACGAACCGGCGCTGGGCCCTGTCGGCGTTCGGGACGGCGTCGTCCGCCGCGCTGTCGTCGTCCGACACCGTCTACAGCATCACGCCGCTCCAGCACCCCTCCGCGCTGCTGATGAGCCTCGGCGGCGCCGTCGCGGGCGGGGCCCGGCTCGCGCTCGCCGGGGGATACGACCCCGCGACGTTCTGGGACGAGGCGCGCCGCTACGGCGTGACCGTCGCGTCCTACACGTGGCTGCTGCTGCGCGACCTGGCCGAGGCGCCGCCGGACCCGGCCGAACGGCACCACGCCGTCCGGCTGTTCATCGGCTCCGGCATGCCGCGCGGCCTCTGGCGGCGCGTCGAGGACCGGTTCGCGCCCGCCCGGGTGCTGGAGTTCTACGCCTCCACCGAGGGCGAGTCGGTGCTGGTCAACCTCAGCGGCAAGAAGCCCGGGTCGCTGGGCCGCCCGCTGCCGGGCAGCGCCGAGGTGCGGCTCGCCCGGTACGACCTGGAGAGCGGGCGCCTGGAGGAGGGGCCGGACGGGTTCGCCGTCGAGTGCGAGCCCGGTGAGATCGGCATGCTGCTCGCCCGGTCGCGGCCCCCCGCGGGCGGGGCCGAGACCCGGTGCGTGCGCGGCGTCTTCCACCCCGACGACGCCTGGACGATCACCGGCGACCTGTTCCGCCGGGACGCCGACGGCGACTTCTGGATGGCCGGGCGGGAGACGGAGCTGATCCGCACGGCCGAGCGGATCGTCCCGCCGGGCCCGATCCGCGACGCGCTCGGCGACCTGCCCTACATCGACACCGTGGCCGTCTACGGGCTCCCGGTGGGGGAGACGGAGATCGTCGCCGCGGCGGTGAGCCTCCGCGACGTGGGCGAGCTGAGGCCCCTGGACCTGTCGGAGGCCATGCTCCGGGTGGAGCCGGAGCTGCGGCCGGCGATCGTCCGGGTCGTGGACGAGGTCCCCCTCACCGCGGGCGGGCGGCTGCGGACCGCGTCGCTGCGGGACGAGGGCGTCCCGCCCGCCGGCGACGGCCGCACCTACCACCGCACCAGGGCCGGGGCGTACCGGCCGCTGACGGACGCCGCGCGGCGCCGGCTCCTCGCCGCCCCCGCGGGCCGCCAGGCGCGCTGACCGGGGAGTCACAATTCACCGGCCGCAAGCCTGGACTTACCGGTGTCCCCTGCGTTACAACAAAGCAACAGATTTCGGTCTTTTGTTGCACGCGTTCCGGAGGGGTCATGACGAGCGTCCTCGCGCCGCCGCCGCAGGGCAGCGATCTGAAGCCGGTCCCCGGCGTGCCCGGCATCCCGTACATCGGCAGCACCCTCGCGGTGATGCGCGACCCCATCGGGATGGCCCGCAAGCGCTACGACCAGTACGGACCCGTCGCCTGGGGGTGGCTGCTCGGGCAGCGGACCGTCACCGTCCAGGGCCCCGAGGCCGCCCAGGTCGTCCTCGTCAACCGGGACAAGGCGTTCGCGAACGGGCCGGCGTGGAGCTACTTCATCGGGCCGTTCTTCAACCGCGGCATCATGCTCCTCGACTTCGAGGAGCACCTGCACCACCGCCGGATCATGCAGGAGGCGTTCACCCGTCCGCGGCTCCAGTCCTACATGGAGGCGATGGCGCCCGGCATCGTCAAGGGCGTCGAGGCGTGGCAGCCCGGCGACGGGTTCAAGGTCTACGACCACGTCAAGCAGCTCACGCTCGACCTGGCCGTCGACGTCTTCATGGGCGTCGAACTGGACGACGCCGAGCGCGACCGGGTCAACGGCGCGTTCATCGACGCCGTCCGGGCGGGCACGGCCTACGTCCGGTTCCCCGTCCCCGGCCTGCGCTGGCACCGCGGGCTCAAGGCCCGCAAGGTGCTGGAGGAGTTCTTCTACCGGCACCTGCCCGCCAAGCGCCGCGACGGGGGCGACGACCTGTTCGCGGCCCTCTGCCAGGCCGAGACCGACGACGGCGAGCGGTTCACCGACGAGGACGTCGTCAACCACATGATCTTCGCGCTGATGGCGGCGCACGACACGACCACCATCACGATGACCTCGATGGCGTACTACCTGGCCAAGCACCCCGACTGGCAGGAGCGGCTGCGCGAGGAGTCGCTGGCCCTCGGCAAGGCGCAGCCCGGTTACGACGACCTCGACCACTTCACCGGCATCGACATGGTGATGAAGGAGTCGCTGCGGATGGTCGCGCCCGTCCCGGCGCTGCCGCGCAAGGTCGTCAAGGACACCTCGATCCTCGGCTTCCACATCCCGGCGGGCTCGCTCGTGGTCGTGCCGATGCTCAGCAACCACCACATGGCCGACTGGTGGCCCGACCCGGACCGGTTCGACCCCGGGCGGTTCTCCGCCGAGCGCCGCGAGGACAAGGTCCACAAGTACGCGTGGTCGCCGTTCGGCGGGGGCGCGCACAAGTGCATCGGCATGTACTTCGCCGGGATGCAGGTCAAGACGATCCTGCACCAGGTGCTGCAGCGGTACCGCTGGAGCGTGCCCGCGGACTACCAGTGGCCCCTGGACACCACGTCGCTGCCGTCGCCGAAGGACGGCCTGCCCGTCCGCCTCGAACGTCTGGAGCAGAGCTGATGGCCAAAGCCGTTGGAGGCGCCGTGGCGGGCAAGGTCGTCGCGATCACCGGGGCCGCGCGGGGGATCGGGCTCGCCACAGCGCGGGCCCTGAAGGCGGCGGGCGCGACCGTCGTCATCGGCGACATCGACGAGACCGCCGTGAAGGAGGCCGCCGAGGCGCTCGGCGTCACGGGCCTCACCGTGGACGTGACCTCCCGCGAGTCCTTCACCGCGTTCCTCGACGGGGCCGAGGAGTCCGCCGGGCGGCTCGACGTCCTGGTCAACAACGCCGGGATCATGCCGATCGGGCCCGTCACGGACGAGAGCGACGCCGACGCCCGCCGCTGCATCGACGTCAACGTGCACGGCGTGATGCTCGGCACCAAGCTCGCCCTCGGCCGGATGCTGCCGCGCGGGACCGGGCACGTCGTCAACATCGCGTCGGTGGCCGGGATCATGTTCACCCCCGGCCTGGCCCTCTACAACGCCAGCAAGGCCGCGATCGTGGCGTTCACCGAGGCGACCAGGCTGGAGGTCGAGGGCCGGGGCGTGCGCGTCGGCGCCGTCCTGCCGACGTTCACCAACACCGAGCTGGTCGCCGGCACGCGCAGCCCGAAGGGGCAGCGCAACTGCGAGCCCGAGGAGATCGCCGCCGCGGTCGTGGCGATGATCGGCAGGCCCCGGCCGCAGACCGTCGTCCCCGAGCGGCTCGGCCGGCAGATCCGGATGGGCGCGCTGTTCCCCGACAGGGTCAGGCAGGCCGTGGCGCGGCGCCTCGGCCTCGACTCGATCTTCCTGGAGTACGACCCGGATGCGCGCAAGGACTACGACGCCCGCATCCGCTCCGGCTCCTAGCCGGTCAGGCCCGCCGCGGTGCCCGGTGCGCCCCCTGCGCCCGGCGCGCGGCGCGGAAGGCGCGGCGGGCCTGCGGGACGTAGCGGACGGCCTCGGGCAGCAGCGGCCACACCCGGTTCCCCGCGCGGACGACCGCCGCGAACCGCCGGTGGCGGCGCTCGTCGGCGGCGCTCCACGGCAGGTCGAGCAGCTCGCGCATCCGCGGGTGCAGCCCGCCGACCGTGATGAACCGGGCGACCGCGTTCAGCGGCGGCGACACCGCGCGCCACACCGGGGCGGGGACCTTCGGCGGCGCGGGCAGCCCCTTCTTGACGTAGCCGACGCCGTACCGGGCGGTCTTGTGGGGGACGATCACCTCGTCCAGCATCCGCTTCCAGTACGTCTGGAACGCCTCCCAGTCCTCCGGCATAGCGCGGTCGCTGACGCCGTACATCCGGAACCAGACCTTGGACTCGTCGTAGATGCGGCGCTTCTCGTCCTCGCCGAGCGGCCGGATGAACGTCTCGACGCCGTACAGCATGTTGTCGAGGAACGTGGCGTGCGCCCAGTAGTAGGTCTCGGGATCGAGGGCGTGGTAGCGGGAGCCGTCCGGCATCGTGCCCTTGATGTCGCGGTGGTAGTCGCGCACCTGCCGGCCGGTCTCGGCGGACCGCTCCCCGCCGTACACGGTGTTGAGGATCGGGCCGGCGGACCGCTTCACCCGCGCGAACGTCTCGGAGAAGAACACCGAATGGTCGAGGACGCCCTGGCCGAGCTCGGGGAGCATGTTCTGCAGCACGGCCGCCCGCGGCCCCACGAGGGCCATCCGGGTGTCGCCGAAGTAGCGCCAGGTCAGCGAGCCTGGCCCGAGCGGAGCGGGGGTCTGGGTCTCTGCCTGGTCCGTCATGTGCACCGCCGGGAGTCGCAGTGAGAAGTACAGAACGACGAATATTGTAACTGTGTCGCATCCGCTCGCACGACGCGGGTGCCCGAGCCGGTTAGGGTGCCGCTATGACCTTGCACGCGACCGGAGTCGAGGGGCTGCGGGCCCGGCTGGCGGCGCCGGAGGCCGACCCCGACGACCTCGACACCCGCATCCTGGACGCCGCGCTCACCGAGTTCGAGACCTACGGGCTGCGCAGGGTCAGCGTCGAGGACGTCGCCAAGCGGGCCGGGGTCGCGCGCACCACCATCTACCGGCGGTTCAGCAACAAGGAGCAACTGCTCCAGGCGGTGATCCTGCGGGAGTGCCGCCGGTTCCTCACCGCGATAGCCCAGGCCACCGAGGACCTCGCGTCCCCCGAGGACGCGGTCGTCGAGGGCTTCGTCACCGGGCTGCAGAGCGCCCGCACGCACCCGCTGATGACGCGCGTCCTGGAGAGCGAGCCCGAGGCGGTCATCCCGCAGCTCAGCATGAACGGCGGCGCGGTGATGCTCGCCGCCCGCGACATCCTCGCCGACCGGCTCCGCCGCGCCCGCCCGGACGACCCGCAGGACCACGACACCGTGGCCGAGGTGCTGCTGCGGCTCGCGGTCTCGCTGCTGCTGGTCCCCGGCGGGGGCCTCGCGCTGGAGGACGAGGACGCCATCCGCGCCTTCGCCCGCGACTACCTCACCCGGATGCTGCGTCCGGGCGGGGGCTGACCGCCCGGTTCCCGTACCCTGGTTCGAACTTTGTTCTAGAAATGGAGGCGGGGCATGGAGGCGATCGCTCAGACGTCCTACGGGAAGGTCCGCGGCACCACACGGGACGGCGTCACCGCCTTCCTGGGCATCCCCTACGCCGCGCCGCCGTTCGGAGCGGACCGCTTCCGGGCGCCCCGGCCGCCGGAGCCGTGGGGCGGCGTCCGCGACGCCGCCGAGTACGGGCCGACCGCGCCCAAGCCCGGCTACCCCCCGCCGTTCGACAAGCTCCTCCCCGACCCCGCGATCCCGGGGGAGGACTGCCTCAACCTCAACGTCTGGACGCCCTTCTTCGCGGGGGGCACAGGGGGGTCGTCCCCACTGAATGACCAGACCCCTGACCCGGGGGGCCCGGGCCTTCCGGTCATGGTGTGGATCCACGGCGGCGCCTTCCGCAACGGCTCCGGCGCCGTGCCGCTCTACAGCGGCCGGAACTTCGCCCGCGACGGCGCCGTCTGCGTGACGATCAACTACCGGCTCGGCGTCGAGGGCTTCGCGAACCTCCCCGGCGCGCCGCTCAACCGCGGGCTGCTCGACCAGATCGCCGCGCTGGAGTGGGTCCGCGACAACATCGCCGGCTTCGGCGGCGACCCGGACCGCGTCACGGTGTTCGGCGAGTCGGCCGGCGCGATGAGCGTCGCCACGCTGCTGTCGCTCGACCTCGGGCTCTTCCGCCGCGCGGTCGCGCAGAGCGGCGCGGGCACCATCGCCCAGGACCCGTCGGACGCGCTGCTCGTCACCAGGGAGATGGCCGCGCGGCTCGGCGTCGAGCCGACCGCCGAGGCGTTCGCCGCGCTCGATCCGGCCGCGATCCTGCCCGTGCAGGCGGCCGTCGCCGCCGAGGTCGCGGCGCTGCCCGACCCCGGCCGCTGGGGCCGCACCACCGCCGCGGGCGGCATGTCGCTGACCCCGATCCTGGACGGCGAGCTGCTGACCCGCCGCCCCGAGGACGCCATCGCCGACGGCGCCGGGCGGGACGTCGACCTGCTCATCGGCTACACGTCCGAGGAGTTCCGCTTCTTCCTGATGCCGACCGGCCTGGCGCGCGACCTCACCGACGAGCTCGTCGGCGCCGTCACCACCGGAATGGGCGTCCCGCCGGAACTGCCCGCCTCCTACCGCGCCCACCACCCGGACCAGACGCCCGGCGAGCTGATGGCGACGATCATCACCGACCACCTGTTCCGCGTCCCCGCCCACCGGGCCGCCGCGGGGCACGCCGCGTCCGGCGGCACCGGCGGGACGTGGATGTACGAGTTCGCGTGGCGGTCGCCCGAGCACGACCTGGGCGCCTGCCACGCGCTGGAGCTGGGCTTCGTGTTCGACACCCTGGGCGAGGGCACCGAGGGCCTGGCCGGGCCGAAGCCGCCGCAGGCCCTCGCCGACCGCATGCACCGCGCCTGGACGGACTTCGCCGCGCACGGCGACCCGGGCTGGCGGCGGTTCGACCCGTCCGTCCGCGCGGTGCAGGTCTTCGACGACCCCGCGGACGAGGTGGTCGAGGACCCGCACGCCGAGGACCGCCGCCTCTGGGGCTAACGCCCTCCCGCCGGGTCCGCGGGTCTCGTCGACTTGCGGGCCCGGGGGGCGTTCGCCTGGCGGGTCAGCTGCCGAGGCGCTTGCGGCCCTGGGCGCGCACGCGCTTGCGCTGCGACGGGTCGAGCATCATGTATCCGACGAGCGGCGCCCCGAGGACGCCGAGGATGATCAGCGCGGTCAGCCACCACGGGAAGATGAACAGGGTCAGGAAGCCGACGACGACTCCGCCGATCACGAACTTTGTCTGGGTCGACATCTGGTACCTCCGTTTACGGGCCGCCCGATCTGTACAACGGCCGCCGGGCGACCGCTGTTCCACGATATGTCGCGAGTCCCCCGGATGGCCACAGTGAAGTGTCCCCGCAGGCAGCGGGTTCGATCCTCACAGCCGGGCCGGGCTCAGATGCGCAGGGAGAGCTGGCCGCCGCCCAGCGTCCGCAGGACGTCGGCGTGCAGCCGGCCGTTGGTGCACACGACGCTGCCGCCGTCCGGGCCGGGCACCCCGGACAGGTCGGTGAACATGCCGCCGGCCTCCTCCACGATGACCTGGAGCGCGGCGAGGTCCCACAGCGACACCTCGGGCTCGGCCGACACGTCGACGGCCCCTTCGGCGACCATCATGTGGGACCAGAAGTCGCCGAACGCCCGCGTCCGCCACACCGAGCGGGTCAGGTGGAGGAACCGGTCGAGGCGCCCCTGCTCCTCCCAGCCGCTGAGGCTGGAGAAGGACAGTGAGGCGTCCGACAGGTCCGTCACCGACGAGACGTTCATCCTGGTGGCGCGGGTCAGGCTGCGGCCCGTCCAGGCGCCGCCGCCGCGGGCGCCCCACCAGCGCCTGTTCAGGGCGGGCGCCGACACCACCCCGACGACGACCTCGTCGTTCTCCATCAGCGCGATCAGCGTCGCCCAGACGGGCACGCCCCGCACGAAGTTCTTCGTCGCGTCGATCGGGTCGATGATCCAGCAGCGGTTCCCGTACCCGGTCCTGCCGTACTCCTCGCCGAGCACCGCGTCCCGCGGGCGGGCCCGCTTCAGCGTGCCGCGGATCTGCTCCTCGACGCTCCGGTCCGCGTCGCTGACCGGGGTCAGGTCCGGCTTGGTCTCGATGTCGAGATCGAGGGCGCGGAAACGCCTGCTCGTGATGTCGTCGGCCCCGTCCGCCAGCACATGCGCGAGACGCAGGTCATCGGAATAGCCCGCCACGGCGTGCAACGCTACCCTGATCACCCGTTCCGCAGACACACGTACCCGCGCAGTTACGGGCTTTTCGGTCGGCCGGTCGGGGCGCGCCGCGCGGACCGGGCCGTTCCGGGGGCGCGGGGGTGGCAGCATGGGGGCCATGCCGCACGACCTTCCCGAGTGGGTGGCCGAGCTGACCGACCCGCGCAGGGCCGGGACGCTCGACGAGCTCGCCGACCGCCTCGTCCCGCTGGCCGAGCACGCCATCGACGTCTCCCGCCGGCTGCAGGCGCAGCTGAACGAGCTGAACGACCCGTTCAAGCGGGAGGCGCTCTACGGGCGGGTGGAGCGCCTGAAGGCCCGCGCGGGCGAGGCGCTCGACGAGATCACGGCGGAGATCGCCGCGTCGGGGGAGCAGCGCATCGAGCGGGTCTGGGCGGACTGGGCCGGCCGCGCGGGGCCCGGCGACCACGGCGAGCGGAAGCGCGAGCTGCAGCGCCTGCTGGACCGCGACATCGTCCCCGTGCTGTCCAGGCGGCAGCGGGACGTCGCCGAGCGGGTCGCCGAGCGCACCTCCGGGGCGCTGGAGGAGGCGACGCAGACGCTGCTGACGCGGGTGGAGCAGCTCGCCAAGGCCGTCACCGACCTGATCCACGACGTGCTGCCGCTCGCCCGGGAGGGGCTGATGCTGGCCAGCCGCATCTCGGCCCTGTCGAGCCAGGCGCGGAAGGCGGGCCGCGGGCCGGTCCCGGACGAGCTGAAGGACGCCGCGGCCGAGACGTCGCACGCGTTCGACGAGGCCGTCGCGCGGCTGGAGCTGGAGTGGGCGGCGCTCGGCGCCAGGTCCGCGAGCGTCCGGGCGGCGCTGCGGGGCGCGGAGGAGAGCGCGTTCAGCAGGGTCACCGAGGAGATGACCCGGTGCGTCGAGGAGCTCGCGCCCGAGCACGTCAAGGCGCTCAACGAGGCCGAGGCGCGGGCGCGCAGCCTGTTCGAGGAGCCCTCGAAGGGCTAGCCGGCCGGGGGTCAGAGCGCCTGCGGGAAGCGGAACAGCCGCCCCGGGTCGTGCGCGGCCTTGACCTTGCGCAGGCGGCCGAGGTTGGGGCCGTAGTAGGCGCCGGCCCAGTCCTTGAGGTCGGGGTCGACGTAGTTCACGTAGGCGGTGCCGCGCATGTAGGGCTCCATCGACGCGTGCGTGGCGCGGAGCCAACCCGTGTCGGGCGCCAGGTACTGGACGCAGAACAGGCCCTTGCGGTGGGGGAAGGCCGTGTCGCCCGGCCCCACGCGCGCTATCGCGCCGCCCATGGCGTCCATGAGCGCCGAGCGGTTCGCGACGTCGTTGCCCTGCTCGAAGCGGGCGAGCAGGGTGCTGATCGCGTCATCAGGCAGGGGTTTGTAGGCGATGTGGGACTTTCCGGCGTAGTCGGTCCGGGGGAAGTTCCCGCCCGGCCGCTCGCCGGGGAGGCTGCCCTGCGCGTGGCACTGCTCGACGGTCTGGCCCGCGCAGCCGCCCAGGAACTTCATCGCGTCCAGGAACGGGCGGGCCTGGGCGTCCGAGGAGTCCGGGTCGGTGCCGATCGCGGCCGTCAGCTTGTTGATGTGGGCACCGGCGTCCGCGAGCGCGACCCCGATGACCTCGACGGTCGGCGTCCCCGTGCCGGGCCCGGTGTCGAGGTGCAGGCTCGTCCAGACCTCGTCGGGTGCGGCCGGGGCCCAGCGCTGCCAGCCGCGGACCACCGCGGCGGCCCGCGCCCAGGGCCAGCGCAGGGAGAACGGCGTGACGTCCCCGGCCTCGTGCGTCCGGTACGTGAACGAGACCGCGACGCCGAA
Organism: Actinomadura sp. 7K534; assembly: GCF_004348575.1. Classification (NCBI taxonomy): domain Bacteria; kingdom Bacillati; phylum Actinomycetota; class Actinomycetes; order Streptosporangiales; family Thermomonosporaceae; genus Actinomadura; species Actinomadura sp. 7K534. Next base: position 1,354 of record NZ_SMKB01000178.1, on the reverse strand, counting down.
GTTGCCGCCGCCCCCGCCCCGGCACGCCCAGTACAGGTCGGCGTTCTCCTCCCGGCCGCAGCTCAGGATCCGTCCGTCCGCCGTGACGAGCCGCACCGACTCCAGGGCGTCGCAGGACAGCCCGTACGCGCGGGACGTCACGCCGAGACCGCCGCCGAGCGTCAGGCCGGCCACGCCGACCGTGGGGCAGCTGCCCGAAGGGACGCTCACGCCCGCACCGGCGAGCTCGCCGTACAGGTCGATCAACCGCGTCCCCGCGCCGACGACCGCGCGGCCGCCGTCGCGCCGCACCGCGTCCATGGGCGAGACGTCGACGACGAGTCCGGTGCCCGTCGACCAGCCCGCGTAGCTGTGCCCGCCGCTGCGCACCGCGCACGGCATCCCCTGCAACGTCGCGAACGCGATGCATTCGGCGACGTCCTGCGGGGTCTCGCAGTACGCGATGCCCGCCGGTTCGACGTCGTCGTAGCGCGGGATGTACAGCCGCCGGGCGCGGTCGTAGGCGGCGTCGGACGGGCGGATCAGGCGGCCGTCCAGGCCGCGGGCGAGGGCGTTCCAGTCGGCCGGGCCGGTCGGGCGGGGACGGGACGGCCGGCCGCCGGTCGCGGGCGGTTCCCCGCCGGAGCAGCCGGCGGCGGCCAGGCCGCCGAGGAGCGTCGCCCTGAGCGCCGCCCGCCGGCCGATGCGCCCGGCCCCGCGTGTCAGGACGGGCTCCGCAGCGTCTTGAGGATGGTCTCGTAGTAGGGCACGCCCGCGTCCCAGTGCTTCTGATCGCCGATCAGGACGGCCTGGTAGACGGCACCGCCGAGCTCGAAGACCCGCACCCGCACGCGGCCGGGGATGCCGTCCCTCGTGAAGGTGAACTGGAGCTCGGCCGCCTGACCGCCCTGGTACGGGACGTCGCGCTCGAAGCTCTCCTGCTTGTAGCCGGGGTAGTCCGGGTCGTCCTTCATCTTTCGCGCCGCGTCCGCGAGGCCGTCCGCCAGATCGCCCTGGGGGGTGGAGGCGACGCGCTGGATGCTCACCCCCCGCTTGACGCCCTGGGCCGGGTCGGTGAACGTCACGTCGTCGCCGGAGCCGTCCTCCTTCCAGCCCTCGGGGACGGCCGCGGCGAACCCCGGCCCCTGGTACGGGCGGTACCCGTCGGGCACGCCGCCGGCCTGCGAGGAGGGGGAGGAGGAGGTCGTCTCGCCGGCCCGGTTCTCGTTTCCGGAAGGCCCTTGTGAGACGAAGACCACGATCGTGACGACGGCGGCGGCCAGCGCGGCAGCGAAGACCCCCGCCGGGACGATCAGCTGCCACGGGGGGCGCCGGCGCGGAGCGCGGACGGGCGGCCCGGTGGGGGGCCCGGTGG
>NZ_SMKB01000177.1:0-14913 GCF_004348575.1 Actinomadura sp. 7K534 | reverse complement strand
GAGGGGCGGGGGTGGTCAGGACGTCGATGCGGTCGCCTGGGTGGAGGAGGCGGACGGCGTCGGCGTCGGCCATGCGGACCGGGGTGGCTACCGTGTCGGCGCCGTAGCCGCGCAGCAGGCCGTCGCCGACCACGCGGGTGTCGGTCAGGGGTTCGCCTGCGCGCATGGGGGTGGCGAGGACGCGGCCGGTGCCGGAGCGGAGGGTGCCGGACGGGACGGCGGCGGCCGGCAGGGCCACGCGGCGCAGGTCGGACGGGGTGAGCGTCGTCCCGGCGGGCAGGTCGCGGGCGGCGGCGAGGACGCGGACGGACGGTGCCGGCCCCGGCCGCAGGGCCAGCAGGGCGAGACCGGCGGCGGCCGCGGCGAACAGCGCCGCCAGGGGCCGCCGCAGCCGGGCTAAGCGGGCGCTCACGGCAGTTCCAGGGGGAGCTTCATGCCGTCCAGGGCGTTCGGGCAGGGGCAGGTGCGTTCGGCGGGCAGGGCCTTGACGACGTCGCCCACGAGGGTGCGGAGGCGGCCGATGTTCTCGCCGAAGACGCGGAGCACCTCGTCCATCGTGACGCCCTCGCCCTCCTCGATGCCCGCGTCGAGGTCGGTGACGAGGCACAGGGAGGTGTAGCAGAGCGCGAGTTCGCGGGCGAGGACGGCCTCGGGGTGGCCGGTCATGCCGATCAGCGTCCAGCCCTGGGCGGCGAACCACTGGGACTCGGCCCGGGTCGAGAAGCGCGGTCCCTCGATGACGACGAGGGTGCCGCGGTCGGCGAGGTCCCAGCCGGCGGTCTTCGCGGTCTCCGCGGCGGTGCGGCGGCCCGCCGGGCAGTACGGGTCGGAGAACGACACGTGCACGGCGGCGCCGTGCTCGTAGTACGTCTGGTCGCGTCCGGACGTCCGGTCGACGATCTGGTCGGGGATGCCGAGCGTGCCGGGGCCGTGGCGAGGGGTGAGGGAGCCGACCGCGCTCGGCGCGAGCACCTGCCGGACGCCGAGCGAGCGCAGTGCCCACAGGTTGGCCCGGTAGGGGATCTTGTGCGGCGGGAACCGGTGGTCGCGGCCGTGCCGGGGGACGAACGCCACGCGGCGGCCGGCCAGCTCGCCGACCGCGATGGGATCGCTCGGCGGCCCGTACGGGGTGTCGACCCGCACTTCCTCGATGTCGTCCAGGAACGAATAGAAACCGGAGCCGCCGATGACTCCGATCTCGGCGGCGGGCGCTGCGGCGGAAGGCTGTGAGGACATGGCGCAGACACTAGCCAGCCCGCCCGTGCACCCGGGAGACCGTCCGCACATTGTGGATAACTTCCCGGGGCGCGCAGAAGGGGCCCGGTCGGGACCGGGCCCCTTCGCATCCCCGCGCCGGAGCCGGGGCTTACCGGCGTCTCAGCCCACCGGGTCCAGGACCTTGGGCGGGGTGGGGACGGGCTCCTCCCTGGCGAGGCGGCTCGGCGCCCAGATCCGCCGGCCGAGGTCGTGGGCCAGGGCCGGGAGTAGCAGGGATCGGACGATGAACGTGTCGAGCAGCACCCCGAACGCCACCGCGAAGCCCATCTCGACCATGAACACCAGCGGCAGCGTGACCATGGACGCGAACGTCGCCGCCAGGACCAGGCCCGCCGAGGTGATCACCCCGCCGGTGACGGTGAGCCCGCGCTGGATGCCGCGGCGGGTGCCGAGCGTCTGCGACTCCTCACGGACGCGGTGCATCAGGAAGATGTTGTAGTCGACCCCCAGCGCGACCAGGAAGATGAAGGCCAGCAGCGGGAATCCGGGGTCGGCGCCCTCGAAGCCGAAGCCGTACTCGAAGATCACCGCGCAGGCGCCGAGCGAGGCCAGGAACGACAGCACCACGGTCCCCATCATCAGCAGCGGGGCGACGACGGCGCGCAGCAGCGCGACGAGGATCAGGAACACCACGGCCAGCACGATCGGGATGATCACCAGGTTGTCGCGGTCGGAGGCCCGCTGGATGTCGAGCATCGTCGCGCTGTAACCGCCGACCTTGGCATCGGCGCCCGGGACGCCGTCCACGGCGGTGCGCAGCCGTTCGACGGTCGCGCGGGCGGCCGCGCCGTCGGCCGGGTCCTTCAGCGTCGCCTCGTACCTGACCAGGCCGTCCGCCGTGGCGGGCGGTCCGACCTCGGCGACCCCCGGAGTTCCGCGGACGGTGTCGGCGAGGGCGCCGGACGCCGATGCCGCGCCGATGACGACGGCCGGGGCGCCCGATCCGGCGGGGAAGTGCCGGGCGACGACCTCCGAGCCCTGCACCGAGTCGGGGCGTCCCGTGAACATCCCCGCGTCCGACGTCCCATCGGTCTTAAGCGAGCCCAGGCCGAGGCTGAGGACGACCAAGCCGAGCATGGTGGCGGCCCAGAGCGCGCGCGGACGCCTGCCGACGAGATCTGCGATCCGGCTCCAGATGCCGTGCTCCGCGTCGTACGCCTCCGGCCGCAGGTATTTGGCGTCGTAGCGGGGGATCAGCGGCCAGAACAGCCAGCGGCCGCAGATGACGAGGAGGGCCGGCAGCAGCGTGGTCATCGCGGCGAGGGCGGTGAGGATGCCCGCGGCGGCGACGGGGCCCATCCCGGCCGTGGAGTTCATCTCGGCGAGCAGCAGGCACAGCAGGCCGGCGGCGACGGTGGCGGCGGACGCGAGGATCGCCGGTGCGGCGCGGTGCAGCGCGAAGGCCATGGCCTCGTGCCGGTCCTCGTGCCGGTGGAGTTCCTCCCGGTAGCGGGCGACGAGCAGCAAGGCGTAGTCGGTCGCGACACCGAATACGAGGACGGTCAGGATTCCCGCGCTCTGGCCGTTGACGGTGAGGTCCCCGTACTTGGCGAGCAGATACACCAGCGACTGGGCCAGCCCAAGAGCGAAGAGGGCGCTCAGTACGGGAACGAACCACAGCATGGGGCTGCGGTAGATGATGAGCAGGAGGACGATGACGACGGAACCCGCGGCCATGAGCAGGAACCCGTCGATGGACTCGAAGACCTCGATCTGGTCGGCGCCGCTTCCGGCGGGCCCGGTGACGTACGCGGAGAGGCCGGGAGGGCCGCGCTTGGCGATCTCGCGTGCCTCGTCCACGGCACCGACCACGTCTTCGTCTTCCAGAGGTACGAGGGTCTGGAGGGCTTTGCCGTCCTTGGAGGGGATCGGCCCCTGCGCCTTCTGCGCGCCCGGCAGGCTCTGCAGCGCGGAGACGTCGGACTCGGCCTTCGCGCGGTCCTCCGCCGTGATGCCCCCGGCGCGCTCGTAGACGACGACCGCGAGCATGGTCTCGTCCGTGCGGAACTGTTCGTCCAGTGCGACGACCTGGGTGGACTCCGCTCCGTCGGGGAGCCAGGCCGCGGCCTCGTTGTTCTCGACGTCGCCGAGCCTGCCCGCCAGGGGTCCGAGGGCGGCCAGCAGGACGACCCACAGGGCCAGCACGGCCCACTTGGTGCGCCGGCCGGCGATCAGTCCGGCCAGGCGGTGGGCCCACGTCCTGGGGGGAGCCGGGCTCTGTCCGCTCATGGTTCCTCTCCTGTTATCGAGATATATCGCGTCTTCGGAAATCTCTCGCCTGTCGAGACGAATGTCAAGTACTATCGCGAAATTTCCGGCGAGTCTCCCGCTCCGGTCACAGACCAGGGACTCACGGCCGCAGAGCTGAACGCGCAGGAGAGGGAGCTCTGTCCGGGGCCTCTCCCAGCACCTCAATCGTCTTATGGACGACCCCTGCCGCGCCTCAGGCGCGAGGCTTGATCGCGGCTACTGCGCGCGGGGTAAGACCGCACCCGCGGATAGGTCTTGAGATGGAGAGGCGGCATAGCCGGTAGGCACCAGCGGCGGAGGACGCCCTCCTACCGGACGGCAGGGGCGGCCCACCGGCACGCGGCCGGGATCAGGGCATGACGATAGCCGGGGGACCCGTACGGCCTGCGCGGACCACGCGCGGCGGATCCCCCGGTGGGAGCCCTAGAGAATCAGGCGACCTTCTCGGAAGAGGAGGAGGACTTGCTGGAGGACGACGAGGAGTCGCTCCCAGAAGACGACGAAGACGTGTCCGACTTGGCGGAGCCGGAGCCCGAGCCGGACTCCCCGCTCGAAGAGGACCCGTTGGCCGAGGACCCGTTGGCCGAACCGCCCACCGTCGAGCTCTTGCCGGAGCCGCGGCTGTCGGTGCGGTAGAAGCCCGACCCCTTGAAGATGATCCCCGCGGCGGAGAAGACCTTGCGGAGCCTGCCGCTGCACGCCGGGCATTCGGTCAGCGCGTCGTCGCTGAACTTCTGCACGATCTCCAGAGGCTCGCCGCATTCGGTGCAAACGTACTGATACGTCGGCACGGTTCCTCCTCGCTGACTCAGCCCGGCTGAGCCCCGGACTGGCACTCATCATGAACGACTGCTAAATGGTACCCGGGGCTGCAACACGTTTCGCCCCCGGCCTGTTCCCAGACCGGTCTCCGTCCGGCAAGCCCGCGAAGCCGATCTCCCGCGCGGAGCCGGTCACGTGCCCGTCTCCCCGAACCATCCGGCCAGCCGTCCCTTGCGGCTCACCGCCCGCAGACGGCGTTCGGCGGCCTCCCGTACGGCGTCGGTGGTCACGACCAGGAGGGTGTCACCCGCCTGCAGAGGAGTGGTGGGCTCCGGGACGAAACTGGACCCGTTGCGCACGATCAGCGTGACGGACGCGCCCGGCGGCAGCCGCAACTCGAAGATCTCCACGCCGCTCAGCATGGAGTCGGCCGGGATCCGCACCTCCAGGAGGTCGGCGTGCAGCTCCTCCAGGGGCGCCGCCTCCACGTCCAGCTCCCGCGTCTGCTCGTCGCTGTTCAGCCGGCACAGCCGCGCCGCGAGCGGCAGCGTCGGCCCCTGCAGCAGCGTGAAGACGACCACGATCGTGAAGACGATCGAGAAGATCCGGCCGGACTGCTCGACCCCCTGCACCATCGGGATGGTGGCGAGGATGATCGGGACGGCGCCGCGCAGCCCGGCCCACGACGCGAAGATCTTCTCTCCCCACGACATCTTGAACCCCACCGTCGACAGCGCCACCGACACCGGACGGGCGACCAGCAGCAGCACGAAGCCGATGAGCAGCGCGGGCACGATCTGCCCGGGCAGTTCGCTCGGGGACGCCAGCAGGCCCAGCATCACGAACACGCCGATCTGGGCCAGCCAGGCGATGCCCTCGGCGAAGCCGCGGGTCGCCGGACGGTGCGGCAGCCGGGAGTTGCCGAGGACGAGCGCGGCGACGTACACGGCGAGGAACCCGCTGGCGTGCATCAGCGACGCGACGCCGTAGGAGGCGACGGCCAGGGAGAGGACGGCGATCGGGTAGAGGCCGGAGGCGGGCAGTGCGATCCGGCGCAGCCCCTGTGCCCCGAGCCAGGCGATGGCGACGCCGACGACGGCGCCCGCGGCCAGCTCGTAGACCATCAGTCCGAAGAGCTCGGCGAGGTTGGGCGCGGTGGCGTGGGTGCTGAGCGCGATGACGATGATCACGACGGGGGCGTCGTTGAAGCCGGACTCGGCCTCCAGCAGCCCGCACAGCCGGGACGGCAGCGGCAGCCGCCGCAGCACCGAGAACACGGCGGCCGCGTCGGTCGGGGCGAGCACCGCGCCGAGCAGGAACGCCGGCCGCCAGTCCATGCCGATCAGCCACATGGCGGACAGCGCCACGATGACGATGCTGATCAGCGTGCCGATGGTGGAGACCACGATCGCGGCGGGCACCGCGGAGCGGACGCGCCGCCAGTCGGTCGTGACACCGCCCTCCGCCAGGATCAGGACGAGGGCGGCGAAGCCGAGCATGTGGGCGAGCTCGACGTCTTCGAAGTTGATGTGCAGGGGGCCCGACTCGCCGATGAGGAGGCCGAGCCCCATGTAGACCAGGAGGGACGGCAGACCGGCCCGGTGGGAGAGCCTGACCGCGAGGATAGCGCTGAGTACGAGGGTGGACCCGAGGAGTAGCCAAATGTCGAGATGCACATCCCACCCTTCGCGGGGCCTTCACCATGGATCGTTTAGCAATCCTATTCATTCACGGGACGAACGCACATTTGCGGTTGAGGGACGCCCCGCCCCGTAAGCCGACTATCGCCGCGTGACCTGCGGCTTCAGCCCGTTGATCACATTTTGCACCTCGTGTCCCCGGACGGCCGCGGTGACGTTGTCGCGCACGACCGAGACCAGGTTCAGCTGCGACTGGATCGACGCTCCCGCGGAGTGCGGAGACAGCAGGACGTCCTCGTGGCCGCGCAACGGGTGCCCCTCCGGAAGGGGCTCCTCGTCGAACACGTCAAGGGCCGCCCCGGCCAGCCGTCCCGACTCCAAGGCGGCGAGGATCGCGTCGTCAGGTGCGATGCCCCCGCGCGCCACGTTCACCAGCAGCGAGCCCTCCGGCATTAGGGCGAGACGTTCGGGGCCGATCAGACCGCGCGTTTCGTCCGTCAGCGGTAGGGCGAGCACAAAGATGTCGGAAGAGGCGAGCAGATCGTCCAGTTCCCTGTACTGGGCCACGGCTTCAGGGCGCGGACGCCTCGTCCAGTAGGAGACGGTGCAGCCGAGCGCGGCGAACAGCCGCGCCGCCTCCGCACCGATCGCGCCGAACCCGACGATGCCGACGCGCTGCGTGTGGATCTCCCGGGGCCGCCGGGCGATCACGTCCGGCTGCGGCCAGCCGCCCGCGCGGACGCGCCGGTCCGCCCAGGCGAGGTGGCGGCACAGCGCGAACGCCGCGCCCACCGCCCACTCGGCGACCCCGCGCGCGTTGAAGCCCGCCGCGTTCGCGACCGGCACGCCCGCCGCCGTCAGCGCGGCGACGTCGAGGCTGTCGGTCCCGACGGCCGGCATCTGGACGAACGCCAGCCGCCGCGCGGCCCGCACCGCCCCGGCGTCCAGTGCCAGCCGGGCGCTGAAGTCGCCGATCACGATGTCGGCGTCCGGGAGCGCGGCGAGCAGCCCGGCGCGGTCCCTGGTCTGCGGGAACGTCACCTCGGCGACGTCCCCGAGCGGCTCGAACAGCCGCCGGACGATCTCGTCCGCGATCGGGGGCAGCGACAGGATCCGCCACGGCGCCGTCATCTCGAACCTCCCGTTTCACCAGCCCATGACCGCCTTCGGGCGATCTTGCCCCCAACTCTAATGAGCCGCCGGGGGGCGTTCCGTCAGCCGAAGCGCAGCAGCCCGTCGGACGGGGTGGCGGCGGCGCGGACGCGCCGGTCGTGCGGTTCGGCCGGGACCGTCGGCAGGACCTCCGAGTCGTACAGCGGCGCCACGGTCAGGATCGCCGGGCCGACGCGGGCGAGCGCCCGGTCGTAGGAGCCGCCGCCGCGCCCGAGCCGCATGCCGGTCCGGTCGGTGGCGAGCGCGGGGACGATGACGACGTCCGCGCTGGCCACGGCGCCGGGCCCGCGGGGCGGCTCGGACGGCTCCAGGCATCCCCGCGGCCCCTCGACGAGCGAGTCGGGGCCCTCGTAGGACGCCCAGTCGAGATCGCCGTCCGGGAGCACGCGGGGGAGGATCACGTACGCGCCGCGCTTCCACAGCGCGAACAGCAGGCCGCGCGTGTCCGGTTCGGTGCCGATCGAGACGTACGCCGCGATGGTCCCGGCCATCTCGACCTCGGGGACCGACAGCAGCGCGTCGCGTATCGATCTCCCGGCCGCGGCGCGGTCGTCCGGCGTCATCGCCGCACGCCTGCGGCGCAGCTCGGCTCGTAGGTCGCTCTTGGAAACGATGTCCTGCACGCTGCCGTCCTCGTGGGTGGCTAGGGTCTGTACATGGCCGACAATGCACCTGTGCTCAAGGCGGTCGTCCCGGCGGCCGGGCTCGGTACCCGATTCTTGCCCGCCACCAAGGCGACTCCCAAGGAAATGCTGCCCGTCGTCGACAAGCCGGCGATCCAGTACGTCGTCGAAGAGGCGGTCGACGCCGGCCTCAGCGACGTCCTGATGGTCACCGGCCGCAGCAAGCGGTCCATAGAGGACCACTTCGACCGGGCGTACGAACTGGAGGAGGCGCTGCGGGCCAAGGGCGACGACGAGCGCCTGGAGGCCGTGCACGAGTCCAGCGACCTGGCCATCATGCACTACGTCCGCCAGGGCGAGCCGCGCGGGCTCGGGCACGCGGTGCACTGCGCCCGCCAGCACGTCGGCGACGAGCCGTTCGCCGTGCTGCTCGGCGACGACATGATCGACGCCCGCGACAAGCTGCTGCGGCGCATGATCGAGGTGCGGCGGCGGCACGGCGGCAGCGTCGTCGCGCTGATGGAGGTCGAGCCCGACCAGGTCTCGGCGTACGGGTGCGCGGCCATCGAGGCGACGGACGAGGACGACGTCGTCCGGATCTCCGACCTCGTCGAGAAGCCCTCCGCCGAGGAGGCGCCCAGCAACTGGATCATCATCGGCCGCTACGTCTGCGACCCCTCGGTGTTCGACGTCCTGGAGAAGACCCCGCCCGGGCGCGGCGGCGAGATCCAGCTGACCGACGCGCTGCGCACGCTCGCCGACACGCCCGCCGGCCAGGGCGGCGGCGTCTACGGCGTCAAGTTCCGGGGACGCCGCTACGACACGGGCAACAAGCTCGAATACCTGCGGACCGTCGTCCAGTTCGCCGTGGAACGCCCCGACCTGGGGCCCGAGTTCCTGCCGTGGCTGCGCGAGTTCGTCCGCGAGCACGACGCGGCGGGCTCCGGGGACGCGTGACGGCACGCCATGCTGGGTCCGTGGGCATGAGATCGGTAGACGAGCACCTGACGGAGATCCTCGGCAGCGTCGCGGCGCTGCCGCCGCTCGACATGGCGCTGCTGGAGGCGCAGGGGACGGTGCTCGCGGAGCCGGTCTCCGCGCAGGCCGCGCTGCCGCCGTTCGACAACTCCGCGATGGACGGGTACGCCGTCGTCGCGGCCGACATCGCCGCGGCGAGCGAGACCTCCCCGGTCACGCTGCCCGTCGTCGGGGACATCGTCGCCGGCGACACCGGCGTGTCGGCGATCGCGCCCGGCCTGACCGCCCGGATCATGACGGGCGCGCCGATGCCGGCCGGCGCCGACGCGGTGATCCCCGTCGAGTGGACGGACGGCGGCAACGCCACCGTCCGGGTCTCCCGCTCCGCGCCGGCGGGCAACTACATCCGCCGGGCGGGCGAGGACGTCCGCGCCGGTCAGGTGGTCGTGGCCGCGGGCACCCGGCTCGGCGCCCCGCAGATCGGCATGATCGCCGCCGTGGGCCGGGCCCGGGTGACGGTGCGTCCGAGACCCCGCGTGGTCGTCGTCGCCACAGGGGACGAGCTGCGCGAGCCGGGCTCCCCGCTGGGGCACGGCCAGATCTGGGAGTCCAACGGCTACATGCTCACCGCCGCTGTGGTCGAGGCAGGCGGAGTGGGATTCCGGCAGGCCACCGTGGAGGACGAGCCCGGCAAGGTGCTGGAGATGCTCGAAGACCAGCTCGTCCGTGCCGACGCCATCGTCACCACAGGCGGGGTCTCCATGGGCACCAAGGACGTGGTCAAGGAGGTCTTGACCGGCACCGGGACGGTGAACTTCCACAAGGTGCGCATGCGTCCGGGCAAGCCCCAGGGGTTCGGCCTCCTCGAAGGCACGCCCGTGTTCACCCTCCCTGGCAACCCCGTCAGCGCCTACGTGTCGTTCCAGGTTTTCGTGCGTCCCGCACTGCGCGCTATGCAGGGATTGGAACCCGACCCCCTGCCGATGGTGAGCGCCGTCCTTGCGGAGGAGGTCACGTCTCCCGCCGGACTGCGCCACTTCCTGCGCGGCAAGCTCTCGTTCGACCGCGGTACGTACACCGTCACCGCCGCCGAGGTGCAGGGCTCACACCAGCTGGGGTCGCTCGCCACCGCGAACTCGCTCATCCAGGTGCCGGAGGACATCGAGACCCTCCCCGCCGGTTCCCGTGTCGACGTCATGAGGTTGCCGTCTTGAGTGCCAAGGGCTCGGAGTTCACGCATCTGGACGAGGCGGGCGCGGCCCGCATGGTCGACGTGTCGGCCAAGGACGTCTCGGCCCGCACCGCGACGGCGACGGGATTCGTCCGGCTGTCTCCCGAATGCGTCGCCCTCCTGCGCGCCGGCGACGTCCCCAAGGGCGACGCGATCTCCGTCGCGCGCATCGCCGGGATCATGGGCGCCAAGCGCGTCCCCGACCTCGTCCCGCTGTGCCATCCGATCGCCCTGCACGGCGTCACGGTCGACCTGGAGATCCGGGACGAGGGCGTCGCGATCACCGCGGTCACCCGCACCGCCGACCGCACGGGGGTGGAGATGGAGGCGCTGACATCGGTGAGCGTCGCCGCGCTGGCCCTGGTCGACATGATCAAGGCCGTCGACCCCGCCGCCGTGATCACCGACGTGCGGGTCGAGGAGAAGACCGGCGGCAAGAAGGGCGAGTGGCGCCGATGATCAGAGCGATGGCGGTCACCGTCTCGAACCGGGCCGCCGCAGGCGTGTACGCGGACAAGTCCGGCCCCGTCCTCGTCGAGATGCTGGAGGACCTCGGCTGCCAGGTGGACGGCCCCGTGGTCATCCCCGACGGCGAACCGGTCGCCGGCGTCCTGCGCGACGCCGTCGCCGACGGCTACGACGTCGTCGTCACGTCCGGCGGGACGGGCCTCACCCCCACCGACCAGACCCCCGAAATGACCCGCCGGGTCATCGAATGGGAGATCCCGGGCATCGCGGAGGCGATCCGGCTGGAGGGGCGCGAGAAGGTGCCCGCCGCGATCCTGTCCCGCGGCCTCTCCGGCGTCGCGGGCGGCACCCTCATCGTCAACCTGCCGGGCTCCACGGGCGGCGTCCGCGACGGCATGGCCGTCCTCGGCCGCGTCCTCGCCCACGCCATCGACCAGATCAAGGGCGGCGACCACCCCCGCTGACGTGCCTTCGCGTACGAGAACGTCCCGCGTGACCGTTTTCTCGGGAAGAATCAATGGCGTTCGGACGTCCGACCAGGGAATCATGGAACCGTGGAACGTTTGCGGGGATGGCCTGCCACCCTGACCGAGGGTCCCGTCGGGCTGCGCCCGCTACGGCACCGGGACGCCGCCGCCTGGCGTGAGCTGCGCGTACGCAACGCCGACTGGCTCCGCCCCTGGGAGCCCACGAACCCCGAGACGCCGCTGTTCCGCAGCGGCCTCGGCCCCTACGTCAGCATGGTCCACACCATGCGCCGCGAGGCCCGCCAGGGTCTCGCCCTGCCCTGGGTCGTCACCTACCAGGACGCGTTCGCCGGCCAACTGACCATCGGCGCGATCGTCTGGGGTTCCGCCAGATCCGCCCAGATCGGCTACTGGGTCGACAAGCAGGTGGCGGGCCGCGGAGTCATTCCCACCGCCGTCGCCCTCGCCGTCGACCACTGTTTCTTCACCGTCGGCCTCCACCGCCTGGAGGCGAATATCCGCCCGGAGAACACGGCCAGCCGCCGCGTCGTGGAAAAGCTCGGATTCCGGGAAGAGGGAATTCGCCGCCGCCATCTGCACATCGACGGAGCCTGGCGCGACCACATCTGCTACGCCCTGACCGTCGAGGACGTGCCCGGTGGCCTGCGCGCACGCTGGCTGGCCGAGCGCAAACAGGCATTTCCCCGGCGCACTTGAGTCCGCCGTGACTTTCCCTCCGTAAGAATCCTGCGATCGAGAAGCCGCGGCAAACGGAGAGTAACGGCGAGATCGATCTCGCGACACACCGCCCCTTATGCTCGTCAACCTCTGACACCCCCTCGTACCGTGCGGGGCGTGACCCTGCTCCCAATGCACGTTCGCGCGCCGAAAGTCGGCCCGCCTCTTGAGCGTGCCCTGGGACGGTGGTGCCGATGAGCAGCGCAGTTCTTTATCTCGCCATCGTCGCCGTCTGGGCCATGGTCCTCGTCCCGATGTGGCTGCGCCGCGACACCGAGGCGACCGGACTCACCCGCCTCCTCCACAAGCGCACCGACGAGCCCCTCGTCGAGGACGACGAGGAGGAGCCCGAGGAGATCCCGGCGCCCCGCCCCCGCGGCCGGTCGACCCGCGCCGCCGTCATCGCCCGGCGCCGCCGCCGCACCACGGGCCTGACCGCCCTGCTCCTCACCACCACGGCCGTCGCCGCCACCGGCCTCGCCCCGTGGTGGATCACCGCGCCCCCGGCCGTCCTCATGGCCGGCCACCTGGCGCTGCTCCGCGTCGCCGTGGGCATGGACGAGGCCCGCCGCCAGGCCGCCGCCCAGGCCCGCGCCCGCGCCAGGGCCCGTGCCCGCGAGGCCGTCCTCGCCACCGAAACCGCCGAGGTCATCGAACTCCCCACCCCCGAGGAGGTCTTCGACCAGTACGCCCCCGACCGCCGCGCCGTCGGCGAATGACCCGTGCGCGAACACCCCCCGAAGTTTGCTAACCTTACGGAGTCCTCGGGGCTGTGGCGCAGTCCGGTAGCGCACCTCGTTCGCATCGAGGGGGTCAGGGGTTCAAATCCCCTCAGCTCCACCAGGAACACCCAGGTCAGAGGCCGGTTCAGGAGAAATCCTAGACCGGCCTCTGATCATCTGCCACCACGTTGCCACCAAGACCGAGCAACACCAGCTGGCACGCCCGGCCGCCGAAACATCACCCACACCACACTGGCGCCGTCACAGCCCCGTGATGCAGCCCGCACCATCGATTTGCGCAAGATCGTTACCTGAGGCCGCATCCGCGCAGCGCCCACCGAGCAGCTCAGCCGCCTATACGGAACGGCGCTGCCATGCACGCGACACCCGTGAGCCCATCGCATAGGTGATGTCCGCATCCAAACCGGCGCGGTCGGCGCGTCGTGGGATCACACTTCCCTCTCGACGATCTCCCGACTCCGGTGGAGATCAGCGGCGCGCTTGACGAGAAGGTGATTATCAGCGGCGGCCTACCGCAGTCACGTGCGACCCAAAGTGCCAGGTTGGTAACCGTTCGGGCGTGAAAGCCGTATGCGGCTGTACCCAGGGGCCGAGCGCATGGAGGACGGGGGGCGCGTGGCCGTGATGGGAGTAACCGGTGGTGCCCCTCAGAGGCCGCTGGAGGCACCAAGGGACGCTCGTCCTCGCCCGGTAAAGCGACGGAGGGCGAGGCGGTGTCAAGGCCGTCAGCGGCACCAGCGCCCTCGTGGTCGACTTTCGGCCGACCACGAGCGGCGGCCGCGGATTCGTAGCCGAGTGTGTTGCTTGCCTGACAGGCGCTGGGAGCGCCGCGCAGACACGTGGGCGGAGGTCCGCAGCAGTAGGTGAGCGCCCACGATAAGCCGCGAGTGGTCATCGATGCTGCACAGCTTGACCTCTCGACCATCGTCAGTCGATGTCCGCTGTGCCCGACGATCTCCCGAACGATGCAAGGCGAGACACCGAAGTCTGAGAGCAGTGCGACGCGGGTGTGCCGTATGTCGTGGAAGCGGACGCCGTCCAGGCCAGCCGCCACGCGGATGCGGCCCGAGCTACGGCGGAACGTGGCCGGCTCCATCGCCGCGCCGAGGCGGCACGGGAAGACGTGCACGTGTGACCCTGCCAGTTCCGCCCAGGCGTCAGCTCGCCTGGCGTCCTGCTTCACCCGGTGCTCGCACAGAGCCCTGATGCACAGAACGGGACCTTGCGCTTGGAATCCGGCATCGTGGGCGAGACGAATCTCAGAACTCCCCAGACCGTTACAGCGGCTGGAAGGCTTCGAGGGTCGCCGGCTCGAACCGGACTCGGCGCACCGGCCGCATGGATCGCTGTCGAGGGGGCCGCCCTCGCCACCCAGGTCGGCCGCCGACGAGCGGGTTGTCCTTTAACCCAGCCCGAGCAACTCGCCGCGCCGCAGGCCAGCCGCCAGGATGTAAAGCCGTTTTTCCCGTGGCCACCTGGAGGCTGTCCCGCACCGGGTCGGCTCTGTGCACCTGGCTGCTCTACAACAGCCGACTCCCACACATACGCAAAGTCGGCAGTTGTAGCTTCAGGAAGATTCACGTCGCCTTAGTGGCCGCATGCATCGAGGTCCAACACGTCAATCTGACCTGAGACTCAAGGACGCGCCCCCTGGCACCGTCAGCCACCACACGACTTGGCTAGCCAAGGCCGCGCACATCATGAACCTCAGACTCACCCGAAGCGCCGGTCGCTCCGTACCCTCGCGGCCCCTTGGGCACTTGTCAGCTCACCAATGGTATATGCCTAAAAACGAACGATCTTCATCACAAGAAGAACACTCGATGCCAGTTACCCGTCAAGATACGCCGAGCAACAATTTGATTCTCGGAAAAATCAGTCGAGAGACGAGCGGATCACCTCCGCGGGCAGGCGGACCGTGGTCACATATCAGCCCATACGCCTGCCGAAATAGTCGACGCTCGGCCTGCGCTGCACTTGCGCGCGCCGTATCCGCAAGACTTCATCCGAGCCGACCTCATAAATGCGAAAAACACTACTCAAGCCAGGCCCCTCCGGCCGCCGCGATAACTACCTCTGGTTCCACCAGAGCCAGGTCAAGCAGGATGGCGTCGTAATTCCGAAGCGTCATCCCGAAAGCGATTAGTTCACGCAACGCGACACGGTTCCCCGTTCCATGCAAGAGCCGACACAATGACCCTTTTTCATCCTCGGGTGAGCTCGTGGTTCTGTAGAACGGCGATGGCCTTGACCAGGTGGCCGGCCTTGCAGGGGCTGCAGCGCAGCTTCCGCAGGATTCGCCATGATTTGAGCTGGGTGTTCGCTCGTTCGCCGGGGCCGCGGAGCTTGGCGTGTGCCCGGTTGGCCTGCTTCTGCGACTCGGGCTTGTCCTTGCCCTTGTAGGGCGTGATGACGACCGAGGCCTCGGCTCCCTGGTAGGCCTAATGAGCAGGTAGGGCCCGGCCCCGTGGTCGGCGGTGGAGACCTGGTGAGTAGGCGGCGCTGGTAGCGCTGCGACAAGAGCGGTCGGTCCGTTCCGGCCATGACGGGGTCGGGCCTTTG
>NZ_SMKB01000176.1:0-14998 GCF_004348575.1 Actinomadura sp. 7K534 | reverse complement strand
GGTCCAGGGAGGTGCGGGAGGTCGCCGGGACCAGGTCGGGGGTCTCGACCGGGTCGGGGATCACGGGGGGCTTCTTGCCGTGCTTCGGGCCCAGCCAGCCGCGGCGGCTGGGCAGGGTGAGGGCGCTGATCACGCCGCCGATCAGGACGAGGCCGGCGCCGAGGATGAGGCCCGAGGAGGTTCCGTCGCGGAACGTCTCCAGTTCCGCGGCGTCCGCGCCCTCGTCGGGGACGGCGTGGATGAGCAGGCCCACGATGGCGATGCCGAACGCGCCGGACGCCTCCCGGATGACGTTGATGACGCCGCTGGCCACCCCGGCGCGCTGCTCGGGGACGGCCTTGAGCACGTACATCACCAGCGGCATGCCCAGGGCCGCACCGACGCCGACGAGCATGACGCCGGGCATGAGATCGGCGTAGCCGTCACCGGTCTGGAGGGTGGAGAACAGGAACATGCCGAGGCCCATCAGGGCCATGCCGAAGCCGATCGCGGGGCGCGGGCCGACCTTGGTGGCGAGCAGGAACGCGATCGGGGTCAGCACCATGATCGCGATGGCGGGGGGCAGCATGACCAGGCCTGCCTCGGGGGGCGAGAAGCCCAGGAAGCGCTGGAGGAACGGCTGCGAGTAGAACATCATGCCGTTGAAGCCGATGCCGTAGAGCATCTGCGACATCAGCCCGCCGGTGAAGACCCGGTTGCGGAAGAACCGCAGGTCGATCATGGGGTCGGGGGCCCAGCTCTCCACCAGGACGAAGCAGGCCAGGGCGATCCCGCCGAGGGCGAAGACGCTGAGCACCGACGGGTTGCTCCACCCGTGCTTGTTGCCGGACTCCAGCCCGTAGATGAACGCGAACAGCATCGTCGCGGAGATCAGCACGCCGGGCAGGTCGATGCGGGCGTGCTTGTTCTCGCCCTTCGAGGTGAGGACGAACAGCCCGAGGACGGTCACCATGATGCCGGGCACGATGTTGATGAGGAAGATCCAGCCCCAGTGCCAGTGCTGGACGATGACCCCGCCGATCGTGGGGCCGAGCGCGGTCGCGCTGGACGCGGCGCCGATGAAGGCGATGTTGCCGATGGAGCGCTGCTTGTCGTTGCGTCCGACGGTGACCATGACCTGCGTGGCCGGGAGCACGAGCGCGGCGCCGGCGCCCTGCACGATGCGGGCGAGGATGAGCACGTCGGAGCTCTGCGCGAGACCGCAGACCGCCGAGGCCGCGGTGAAGACGATCATGCCGGAGGTGAACGTGACGCGGCAGCCGTAGACGTCCGCGAGCCGCCCGCCCATGATCATCAGGCAGGAGAACATCAGGATGTAGCCGGTGGCGACCCAGTCCTTGGCGGAGGACGACATGTCCAGGTCCGCCATGATCGTGGGCAGCGCCGTGAAGACCACCGTGTTGTCCATGGTGGTCATGAACGCGCTGACGGCCACGACCGCCAGCGCCCATCGGTACCGGCCCCGGGTCACTGTGCGTACGGCGTGAATTCCCCACAGTCAGGAAATCGCCGCTTCCCCCTAAAGCGCTCGTCGCTATTGTTACTATTGGTTCGCAGTTCGTTACTCAGCCCCGACTGTGGGGCAGGGTGCCTCAACTCTCCCATCAGGCCACAATGGTTACTCCCGAGTCTTGTCATCACCGTGACAAGTAGCGGTTGAGAAAAGTGGTCTGGATGCGCATCATGAGTTGGTCATCGTAGGACAAAGTGGGTCCCTCCGCTTCGCTGAACGATCCCGGTTTTGGGGGGAACCCACCGTATGCAGAGCAACGATCGTTCCGGAGCCGCGCGGGCCAACGCGCAGGACGAGACTCGGATCAGTGAGGATTCGATCCGCCGGCACCTGATCGAGCAGATCGCGCGCCGCTCCAGGACAACCGCCGCCGAGGTCGACCCCGACCGGCCGCTCGAGGAGTTCGGGCTGGCGTCCCGGGACGCGGTCGCGATCGCCGGCGAGCTCGAGCAGATGCTGGGGCGCGCCCTGCCCGCCACCCTCGTCTGGGAACATCCGACGATCAACAAGCTCTCCCTGGCGCTCGCGGGCGGTGCCGCCGAGGCCGCGGAACCGGCACCGGCCGTGCCGCGGGAGGCCGCCGACGACGAGCCGATCGCCGTCGTCGGCATCGGCTGCCGCTTCCCCGGCGGCGGGCGCGACCTCACCGGGCCCGAAGAATACTGGCGGTTCCTGACCGGCCGGGGCGACGCGGTCCGCGAGGTGCCGGACGGCCGCTGGGACCCCTTCGACGACGGATCCCCCGAGGTCGGGGACCTGCTCGCCCGCACGACCCGGCTCGGCGGCTTCCTCGACGACATCGCCGGGTTCGACGCCGCGTTCTTCGGGATCACCCCGCGCGAGGCCGCGGTCATGGACCCGCAGCAGCGCCTCGTCCTGGAGGTCGCGTGGGAGGCGTTCGAGCACGCCGGCATCGGCCCGGCGTCGCTGCGCGGCAGCCGCACCGGCGTGTTCGTCGGCGTGTCCGCGCCGGAGTACGCGGCGTTCACCGCGTCCGACCTCGCGTCCCTCGAACCGTTCACGGCGACGGGCGCGGCGCTCAGCATCATCGCGAACCGGCTGTCGTACCTGCTGGACCTGCGCGGCCCCAGCATGATCGTCGACACGGCGTGCTCGTCGTCGCTGGTGTCCACGCACCTCGCCGTGCAGGCGCTCCGCAGCGGCGAGGCGGACGTGGCGCTCGCCGGCGGCGTGAACGTGCTGCTGTCGCCGACCGTCACGATGACGTTCGACCTCGCCGGCGGGACGGCCTCGGACGGGCACTGCAAGGCGTTCGACGCGTCCGCCGACGGGATGGTCCGCGCGGAGGGCTGCGGCGCCGTCGTCCTGAAGCGGCTGTCCGACGCGGTCCGGGACGGCGACCGCGTCCTCGCCGTCGTGAAGGGGTCCGGCGTCAACTCCGACGGGCGGTCCAACGGCCTCGTCGCGCCCAACTCCGACGCGCAGCGCGCCCTGCTCCGCGACGTGTACGGGAGCGCGGGCATCGACACCCGCGAGGTCGACTACGTCGAGGCGCACGGGACGGGCACGTTCCTGGGCGACCCGATCGAGGCGAAGGCGGTCGGCGAGGTGCTCGGCGCCGGGCGCGAACCCGGCGAGCCCCTTCTGCTCGGCTCCGCGAAGTCGAATCTCGGGCACATGGAGTCGGCGGCGGGCATTGCCGGGTTCATCAAGGCCGTCCTCGCTCTACATCACGGTGTCATTCCGCCTAGCGCGCATTACAAGGAACCCAACCCGCATATCCCGTTCGACGAACTGCGTCTCGCGGTCGTCGCGGAAGAGACGCCTTGGCCCCGGCGAGGGCATCCCGCACGGGCCGGTGTGTCCGGGTTCGGGTTCGGTGGAACGAACGCACACGTCGTCCTGGAAGAGGCTCCCGCGCAGGAACCGGTCGTCCAGCCGGCGGTCGTCCGGACGTTCCCGCTGTCCGACACGAGCGACGACCGGGTGCGCGACCACGCTGCCGCTCTGGCCGAGTGGATCCCGAACCAGGACGTGCAGCTTCCCGACCTCGCGCGCACCCTGCACCGGCGCGCCGGCCGTGGCCGAGCCCGCGCCGCCGTCGCCGCCAGGGACCGGGCAGGGCTCGTCGAAGGGCTGACCGCACTCGCCGAGGGACGGCCCCACCCCGGTGTGGTGACGGGCACGGCGCTCGGCTCCCCGGGCCGTCCCGTGTGGGTGTTCTCCGGGTACGGCGCGCAGCGCGCCGGTATGGCGCAGCGGCTCCTTGAGGAGGAGCCCGCGTTCGCCGAGGCCATCGACGACCTGGACGGCCTGTTCGCCGAGGAGGGCGGCCCCGATCTGTGGGCGCTCCTCGAAGAGGGCGCGAAGCCGGACGGTCCGGTCAACACGATGCCGGTGCTGTTCGCGATCCAGATCGGCCTGGCCCGGATGTGGAAGTCGTACGGCGTAACCCCCGGCGCGGTCATCGGCCACTCGATGGGCGAGGTCGCCGCCGCGGTCGTCGCGGGCGCGCTCACGCTGGAGGACGGCGTCCGCGTCATCTGCCGCCGCTCCCGGCTGCTGACCCGCCTCGTCGGCGGCGGCGCGATGGCCGTCCTCGGCGCGTCCGCCGACGAGGTCGCCCGGCTGGGCGAGGGCCTGCCCGAGGTGTACGCGGCGGTGCACTCGTCGCCGAAGCAGACCGTCGTCACCGGGGACGCCGACCAGGTCGCCGAGATCGTCAAGCGCGCCGAGGCGGAGGGGCGCCTGGCCCGGATGGTCCAGGCCGAGGGCGCCGGGCATTCGCCCCAGGTCGACCCGCTCCTCCCCGAACTGCGCGAGGCGCTCGCCGAGGTGGGCGCCGAACGCGGCACGCCGCTCGCCGAGGGCATCAAGCTCTACACGACCGCTCTCGACGACCCCCGCGCCCTCCTCGACGCGTCGTCCGGGCTCGGGGTCGACCACTGGGCGGCGAACCTGCGGAACGCGGTCCGGCTGACCGACGCGGTGTCGGCGGCGGCCGAGGACGGCTTCCGGACGTTCGTCGAGGTCAACGCGCACCCGATCCTCGCGCACGCGGTCGGCGAGACCCTGGAGGGGACGGGCGCGCTCGTCACCCACACGCTGAAGCGGGCCCGCAAGGGCGAGGAGACCGACGACACCCGCACCTTCCACGCGCAGCTCGCCACCCTGGCGGCGCACGGCCACCCGGTCGCCCGGCCCGCGGACGGCCGGATCATCGACGTCCCGCGGTCGCCGTGGCGGCACGAGCGGCACTGGGTCGACCTGTCGGCGCGCGGCTCCGGCGGACGCGACGAGCACCCCCTGCTCGGCGCGTACGCGGAGTTCCCCGGCGAGGAGCGGCACGCCTGGCGCGCCGACGTCGGCCTCGCCGCCCAGCCGTGGCTGGCCGGGATCACCGTCCACGGCCTGCGCACCCTGCCGGTCTCCGCGTTCGCCGAGATGGCGCTCGCGGCCGGGGCGTCCGCGCTCGGCACCGAGGACGTCCGCGTCAACAGCCTGTGGATAGAGCGGCCGCTCGCGCTCGCCGACCGCACGACCGTGACGACGACGTTCACCGAGGCAGAGCAGCGCGTGGAGGTGCACGCGCTGACACCGGCGGGCACCTGGGTGCGGCTCGCCAGCGCGGACGTGGGCGAGGACCACCGCGCTCCGGCGGAGTCCGCGCCCGGACCGGCGGTGGAGGTCGCGGGCGCCGAGCGCGGCAGCCGCCACTACCGGCTGCACCCCGAGGTGTTCCACCGGTGCCTGGCCGTCCTGTCGGACGAGGCCGCGGCGCAGCTCGGCGAAGGCGTGTGGCAGGCCGAGACCATCGGCAGCCTGCGCGTGTTCGGGCCGGCGCACCGCGGCGGGCACGTGCGCGCGGCGGTGTCCCAGGACGAGGAGGGCACGACGGGCTCGGTCGCGCTCCTCGCGGCGGACGGGCAGGTCCTCGCGGAGGCCACGGGCATCGTGCTCCGCCGCATCGAGCGCCACGACGTACCGGTGCCCGTCGCCGACAAGCTCGTCGAGCTGGTCTGGGACGAGGCGCCGCTCCCCGACAACGAAGCCTCGCGGGACACCTGGCTGATCCTGTCGGACGAGGGCGACGCGCTCGCCGGCGCGGCGGCCGCCGAGCTGGAGAAGCGCGGCCGGCGGGTCGTCCGGCACCGGCTGACGGCCGGTCTGCCGGACGGGCACCCCGAGATGGACGGGCCCGTCGACGGGGTTCTCCTCGTCCCGTCCGCCGATCTCGTGGACGAGGACCTCGTCCTGACCGTCGCCGGCGTGAGCCGCTCGCTGCCCGACGGCCCCCGCCTGTACGTCGCGACGCACCGGGCCGTCGCCGTGCGGGACGGCGAAGCGGGCGAGCCCGGCCACGGGTTCGTCAGCGCGCTCACCCGGGTCCTGGCGTTCGAGCGCACCGTCCAGCGGGCCACGCACGTGGACGTCGACCGTCCCGCTGACCTGGTCGCCGAGCTGCTCGGCGACGACGGCGCGCGGGAGGTCGCCTGGCGCGGCGGCACCCGCTACGTGGCGCGCCTCGCGCAGGCCGCACTCCCCGACGCGCCCGCGAAGCCGAAGCGCGCGGTGCGGCGCGGCGGCGCCTACGTGATCACCGGCGGGTACGGGGGCATCGGCCTCGTCACCGCGCGGCTGCTCGCCGAGCGCGGCGCGGGACGCATCGTGCTGTCCGGCCGCCGCGGGCCCGACGCCGACGCCGAGAAGGTGATCGCCCGCCTCCGCGAGGACGGCGTGGACGTCGGCGTCGTCCTCGGCGACATCGCCGAGCCCGGCACGGCCGAACGGCTCGTCCGGGTCGCGCAGGAGGGCGGCGTCCGGCTCCGCGGCATCGTGCACGGCGCGGGCGCGATCGACGACCGGCTGATCGCCGACCTCGGCCCCGACGATCTCCACAGGGTGTGGACGGCGAAGGTCGAGGGCGCGCGGCGGCTCAGCGAGGCCGCCTGGGACCTCGACCTCGACTGGCTCGTCATGCACTCGTCGGCCGCCGCGCTGCTCGGCTCGCCCGGCCAGGCCGCCTACGCCGCCGCGAACGCCGCGATCGACGCGCTGATGGCGTACCGGCGCGCCGGCGGACGGCCGGGGACCACCATCAACTGGGGCACCTGGTCGCAGGTCGGCGGGGCCGCCGAGACGTCGGTCACCGTCATCGACCCGATCAGCCCGGCGGAGGGCGCGGAGGCGCTGGAGGCGCTGCTCGTCCACGGCATGCCCGCGACGGGCGTGCTCCGCTTCGACCCCGGCACGGCGGTCGGGCTGTTCCCCGAGATCCGCGACATGCCGTACTTCGCCGCGCTGACCGAGGCGGCCGACGCGCACGGCGACGACGCGGGCGACTGGCCCGGCGTCGAGGCGCTCGGGGACCTCGACCCCGCCACCGCCCGCCGGATGATCGCCGCGCAGGTCAGGTACCGGATCGCCGCCGTCCTCGGCTTCGACCCCGAGCGCCTCGACCCGGCCGTGCCGCTCACCGACCTCGGCCTCGACTCCCTCGTCGCGGTGCGGATCAAGAGCGGCGTCGAGCACGACCTCGGGCTGACCGTCCCCGCGTCGGTGCTGCTGCAGGGCGCGAGCGTCAACGTCTTCGAGGAGTGGGCGGCCGGCGAGCTGGGGCTCTCGGAGGCTCCGGCGCCCGCCGCCGCCGGCACCGCGGTCTCCAACGCCGAGGCCGGATACGTCATGCCGCGCGACGCCGCCGAGCGGCTCGCCGTCCGCATCTTCGAGGACGTCCTCGGCCTCGACCGCGTCGGCGTCACGGCCGACTTCTTCACGGAGCTGGGCGGGCAGGACCACCAGGCGGACGAGATCGTCGCGCGGGTCGGCGCCGAGCTCGGCGCCGAGGTCACCCGCGGCGAGCTGTTCGAGGTGCCCACGGCGGAGCACGTCGCCGAGTTCGTCCGGGCCGCCGATGAGGAGGCCGCAAGGCAGACCGTGCGGCCGCTGAAACCGGGCCGTTCCGGGGGGCGTGGGGGGTCGTCCCCCCACAATGAGGCGTCCGGTGACCGGCGGCCGATCTTCATCGCGCACCCGGCGGGCGGCACCACCGCCTGCTACCGCCAGCTCGTCGACCTGCTCGGCGCGGACCAGCCGGTCTACGGCCTGGAGCGGTTCGAGGACGCGCCGTCCGTCGAGGAGCGCGCCGCCCGCTACGTCCAGCACCTCCTGGAGGCCCAGCCGGAGGGCGCGTTCCGGCTCGGCGGCTGGTCGTTCGGCGGTGTCCTCGCCTACGAGACGGCCCGGCAGCTCACCGCCGCCGGACGCGAGGTCGAGTTCGTCGCGCTGTTCGACGCGGGCCTCCCGCTCGCGGTGGACGACGAGTCCGACACGCTCGCCCGCCGGTTCTCCGCGTTCGCGGACTACATCAACCAGACGTACGGCCTGGACGTCACCCTCACCTACGAGGAGCTGTCCGGGCTGGACGAGGAAGCGCAGTTCGCGCTGGTCATGGAGCGTGCAGCCCCCCTCGTGGACCACATCCCGCCCGCGGCGCTCACGCACCAGCTCACGTCGCACCAGGACACCCGATCCCTGGAGGCGTACCAGCCCGAGCCGTACGACGGCCGCGTCATCCTCTACCACGCGCCCGAGGAGACCCCCTGGGCCGTCCGCGATGCCCGCTACGTGCTCGACGGCACGAACGGCTTCGGCGGGCTCTGCTCCGACCTCGAGATCGTCACGATTCCCGGGGCGCACCACCTCAACCTGCTGGACCCGCCCGGTGTCGAGGCTCTCGCCGCGCACCTGGAGGGCCGGCTCGCCGGGCGGCGGGAGCACGACGCCGTCCCAGCTCCGACGGCCCCTTGAGGGCCGGCCAACGAACCCCGTCGTTCCACGGAGGACACCCCCATGGCCCAGCGCTCGTCCCATGACCTGCTCGACGCCGTACGATCCGGCGCGAGCGGTCCCGAGCTGCAGGAGATCGACCTGCCGACCCGCTTCCGCGCCGCGTTCACCCGCAAGGACGAGGTCGGGATCTTCGAGGGCGAGACCGACAAGGACGTGCGCCGCTCGATGCACGTCGGCGAGGTCGAGATGCCCGAGCTCGCCCCCGACGAGGTCGTCGTCGCCGTGATGTCGGCCGCGATCAACTTCAACACCGTGTGGTCGGCGATCTTCGAGCCGGTCCCCACGTTCGCGTTCCTGGAGAAGTTCGGCCGGCAGGGCTGGTACGGCGCCCGGCACGACCTGCCGTACCACATCCTCGGGTCGGACGGCTCGGGCGTCATCGTGCGGACCGGCAGCGGCGTGAAGAGCTGGAAGGTCGGCGACAAGGTCGTGCTGTCCCCGTCGTACGTCGACGAGGAGGACCACGGCTCCTACGACGACGGCATGATGAGCGAGACGCAGCTCGCGTGGGGCTTCGAGACGAACTTCGGGTCCCTCGGCGAGTACTGCATCGCCAAGGCGAACCAGCTCATCCCCAAGCCCGCCCACCTCACCTGGGAGGAGGCGGGGTCCGTCACCCTCTGCGCCGGCACCGCCTACCGGATGCTCGTCGGGAACCACGGCGCCCGCATGAAGCAGGGCGACGTCGTCCTGGTCTGGGGCGCGACCGGCGGCCTCGGCTCGTTCGCGACGCAGCTCGTGAAGAACGGCGGCGGCATCCCGGTCGGGGTCGTGTCGTCCGAGGAGAAGGCCGAGCTCGTCCGCGCGCAGGGCTGCGAGCACGTCATCAACCGCAACGACCTGAACCTGGGCGAGCAGGGCCTCCGGCACCCGAAGGCCGGCCGGATGCTGGGCGAGGCGATCCGCCGCTCCGTCGGCGAGGACCCGGGCATCGTCTTCGAGTACCTCGGCCGCGAGACGTTCGGCGCGTCGGTGTACGTCGCCAAGCGCGGCGGCAAGGTCATCACGTGCGGCTCGTCCACGGGCTACAAGCACGAGTACGACAACCGCTTCCTCTGGATGCGGCTCAAGAGCATCATCGGCTCGCACGGGTTCAACTACCACGAGGCCGTCGAGGTCAACCGGCTCGTCGGCCTCGGCATGATCCACCCGACGCTGTCGAAGGTCTTCCCGCTGGACGAGGCGGGCGAGGCGACCCGCGCGGTGCAGACCAACCAGCACGTCGGCAAGGTCGCCGTCCTCTGCGGCGCGACGGGCGAGGGGCAGGGCGTGGACGACCCGGCCCTCCGCGAGCGCATCGGCGAGGACAAGCTGAACCTCTACCGCCGCTGACCGTCCCGCCCCAGGGACGACAAGCCGTCGACTTGCGGCGTGTTGTTGTTATGGCAGGCCGGATGGCAACACGCCGCAAGCGACGAAAGCGGTGGGTCTTGGCGGGGCGGTCAGCGGCGGGCGAGGCGGCGTTCGTCCGGGGCCGCGTCGTAGGGGAGGTCGTAGTGCGCGAAGACCGCCTGCTCGTCGCCGGCGAGGAGCTCCCCGTCCGTCCCGATGGCCGGGGCGTTCTTGATCTCCTTCTTCGGGCGCGCGATCCGGAGGTGCTCCGGTCCGACCGTCGCCCCCTCCAGCGGGGCGAACACGAGGCGCTGCCTGGTCGGCATGCCGGTCCTGATGGTGGCGAAGGACGGCCGGTCGGTCGCCGTGTCGACGTAGATCGCCTCCAGGTGCCCGATCCTGCTCCCGGCCACGTCGACCACGTCGCGGCCGCGCCACTCCCGGATGTCCTCGATCTCGAACATGTCTCTTCCAGCCGCTCGATCCCACGCAGGTCAGCCAGGGAACTACCCGTCCCACGCAAGTTATGTCTCGTCTCGCGCCATCCGGCGGAGCGTCTGCGGTCGGTCGGGCGGCCCGCGGCGAAATTCGCCAGGAACCCGGCCGAAGTCGGTCGAATCTCGACCTAGACTTTGCTCCCGGGCACGTCACGGGTCATGATTTGCCTCACACTAGACTCATAAGTAACTAATTACCCCGTGTGAGTGGCGCGCAACACAGGGGGACGAGTGCTGGGAGGTTCTGTGGCGGACGAAGGTTCCACCACGACTGGGCGCCCGTGGCCCGATCTGCCGAGGGAACTGGCCGAGCACATGCGGCCGCACCTCGACGAGGTGGCGGACGACATGATCCAGGAGATCCAGACGCGCGTCAGGGAGTACGACCGGCCGGGAGACGGCTCCTATTCGGGGACACTGCGGCTCGCCGTCGAGCGGGTGCTCCACTACTTCGTCGACCGGGTCGCCGACCCCGGGCACGACCCGGCCCCGGTGGTGGACTTCTTCCGCGCCATCGGCCGGGGCGAGGCCGGGGAGGGGCGCAGCCTCGACGCGATGCAGAGCGCGATGCGCGTCGGCGGCATGATCGCGTGGCGGCGGCTCACCGAGGGCGCCGACGCGCTGGACGTCTCGCCGCGCACGCTCGGTGCGGTCGGCGAGGTGATGATGGAGTTCCAGAACGAGCTGGCGCACGCGGCGGCCGAAGGGTTCTCCCAGGCCAAGGCCGCGGTCGCCGGCGAGATGCAGCGCCGCCGCAAGCGCCTCCTCGACCTGCTGTTCGCCGACCCGCCCGCCGCGCAGGAGGCCATCGCCGACCTCGCCGCCGCCGCGCACTGGCCGATCCCCCGGACGGTCGCCGCGGTGGCCCTCGGCCGGCACCACCAGGACGCCCGGCAGCCCGCGTTCCCGCCCGACGTCCTGGCCGACCTCACCCGCCGCACCCCGAGCCTGATCATCCCCGACCCGGACGGGCCCGGCCGCGCCAAGCTCATCGACCGCGCGCTGGCCGGGACGCTCGCCGTCGTCGGCCCGACCGTCCCGCTGATGGAGGCGGCGCGGTCGATCCAGTGGGCCCGCAAGACGCTCTGCCTCGTCCAGCGCGGCGTGATCGAGGCCGACAGCGGCGTGATCCGCAGCGTGGAGCACATGTCCACGCTGATCCTCTTCCAGGACGAGGGGCTCATCACCTCGCTCGCGGACCTGCGCCTGGCGCCGCTGGCCCACCTGCGGCCCAGCCAGCAGGACCGGCTCGCCGAGACGCTGCTCGCGTGGCTGCAGTCGGGCCGCAACGCCAACGAGGTCGCGATGCGGCTGCACGTCCACCCGCAGACGGTCCGCTACCGGCTGCGCCAGCTGGAGGAGCTGTTCGGCGACCAGCTCCTCGACCCGGACCTGCGGTTCGACCTGGAGATCGTGCTCCGCGCCCGCGCGCTGCTGGCCGACAACGCGGGCGAGCGGATGATCCAGCCGCCCCGCGAGGCCGTCGGCGACTCCGGCGAGGTCGTCACCTTCCGCCGCACCTGACCCGTCCCCGGACGCCCGTCAGCCAGGCCCGGCCCCGAGGCCGGGTCTGGTCCGGCGGCGGAGCCGCTCGGCGGTGGCGACGCGCTCGGCCAGCCGGGTCTGGGCGTCGCAGAGCAGCCACAGCTCGCCCTCGTCGGACGCGACGATCTCGTCCAGGCAGCCGTTGAGCAGCTGGTAGTCGGACAGGGGGGTCATCCGGGTGGCCCGCAGGCCGCCGTCCGAGCGTTCGCCGTGCCAGCCGGGCATGCACTTGATCACCGACATCGCGCGGGCTCCCTCGGTGGGCTTATGGTAGGTCCACCATAGGCCGACCAAGCGCCGGTCACAACGCGTTCGGCACATCCCCAAGAGGATGCCGCGCGCCGTGGCATCGGTACGGTGTGAGGTCAACGCGACCACCGGGAGCAGGATCAGGTATGCCCCGTCCCCCCACGAAGGCACAGGCGATCAGCAACGCGCTGGCCGCCCGGATCGTCGAGGGCGAGCTCGCGCCCGGCACGTGGCTGCCGCCCGAGCGGGAGCTGGCGAGCGAGTACGCGGCCGACCGCTCGACCGTCCGGCGGGCGCTGCGGATCCTGGCCGAGCAGGGGCTGGTCCGGTTGCGGCCCGGCGCCGGCACGCAGGTGCGGACGTCGGAGCGGCTGCGGCGCGCGGCGGCCGACATCACGCGGCAGGTCGGGTCATGGCGCGGCTTCCACGTCTCCGCGCAGCGGGACGGCCGGACGCCGTTCACCCGGACGACCGTCGCCGAGATCGAGGCGGGCGAGCGGCTCGCCGCCCGCTTGGACGTGCCGCCCGGCACGCGGGTGCTGGAGCGGGCGCGCGTCCAGGGCGTCGAGGGGGAGCCGCCCGTGCAGACGGCGACGACCTGGGTGGTCCCGGAGATCGTGGAGCGGATCCCGGTGCTGCGCGAGGTCGACACCGGTCCGGGCGGCATCTACTCGCGGCTGGAGGAGATCGGCCACCGGATCACGTTCGAGGAGTCGGTGACCTGCCGGCTGCCGTGCGCGGAGGAGCAGCGGACGCTGGAGATCGGCCCCGACCAGCCCGTCCTCACGCTGTGGCGCCGCGCCTGCGACCAGCAGGGCCGCGTCGTCGAGGTCACCCACCGGGTGGTGGTCGGCGACCGGCACGAACTCGTCTACCGCTACGGGTCGGGAGCCTGAGCATGCATGACGGCGAAGAGGCAGGGGAGGAGCCCGCGGTCCGCCGGGTCGGCACGCGGGTCGTCTACGAGAACCCATGGATGGTCGTCCGGGAGGACGCGGTCGAGCGGCTGGACGGCTCGCGCGGCATCTACGGCGTCGTGGACAAACCCGACTTCGTGCTGGTCATCCCCGTCGAGCGGGACGGCTTCCACCTGGTCGAGGAGTACCGGTACCCGATCGGGAAGCGCACCTGGAGCTTCCCGCAGGGCTCCCTCCCCGGGCGGCAGGACGCCGACCCGGAGGAGCTGGCGCGCCTCGAACTCGCGCAGGAGACCGGCCTGCGCGCCGGGACGCTGCGGCACCTCGGCTACCTGAACTGCTCGCACGGGACGAGCGGGCAGGGCTTCAACATCTTCGTCGCGTCCGACCTGACGGCCGGGGAGACCGACCGGGAGCCCGAGGAGCAGGACATGCGGCAGAAGTGGGTGTCCGTGGCCGAGTTCAGGGCGCTGGTGCGGGAGGGCCGGATCACCGATGACTCGACCCTCGCCGCCTACGCCCTGCTCTTGATGGACGACGCTCAGATGGACGACCGGGTCACTGGGGATAGGACGAGTTGACGCACGTCGCGTCGTCGTCGACGGGGCGGCGCTCCAGGATCTCGCGTGCCCTGCTCCGCCCGTAGTTGGCGGCCATGGCCGGCTCGTCCTCCGCCAGGTCCGCGGCGATGGCGCGCAGCGCGCAGGACCGCTGCGGCTCGGGCAGCCGGTCCAGCGCCGGGACGGCGTCGGCCGACAGGTTCCGCAGGTACGACACGTCGACCTTGCCCGTCTCCGCGTAGCGGTCGACGTTGCGGTCGGCGATGAACCCGTCCGGGTCGACGGCCACGAGGGAGATCATCGCGGCGGCGCCGGTGGCCGCGACCGCCCGCGGCAGCCAGGCGATCCGTCCCCGGACGACGCCCGCGACGGCGACGAGCACCACCACGCCGCCGAGCCACAGCTCGAACGCGTGCACCCACAGCCGCAGCCGCGTCCAGCCGAACGTCTCCTCGTACAGGTAGAGGCGCCGCAGCGCGACCGCGACGACGACGAGGGTCAGCGCGCACAGCAGCCCGAGCAGGGCGCGGACGGCGATCCGGTCGGCGCGCTCCGCGGACGGCGCGTACCGCATGGCGACGGCGACGACCGCGAGGACGAGGACCGTCACGACGACGAGCTGGAAGAAGCCCTGCCGCGCGTACTCGGCGTAGGTGAGGCCGGTCGAGCGGAGCAGCGCGTCCTTGTCGTCGGCGAGGAACACCCGGGCCTGGATCGCGCTGAACACGAGGAACAGCAGGTCGAGCGCGGCGATCGGCACCGCCCAGGACCAGCGTCCGGCGGGCTTGCCGGGCTCGGGGGTCAGCAGCCGCAGCGGGGGCGGCGCCTGCCCGAGGTACGCGGCGGCGCAGGCCAGCAGCAGCGTCGCGGCACCCGCGAACACGTACCGGAGGACGGAGGCCGGCGAGATGTCGGGGACGAGCCCGGCGGCGAGGTCGCCGAACGCCGCGTCCGCCCCGGCGAACAGGCCGCCGAACACCGCCACCAGCGCGGCGACGATCAACCCCGTCCGGATGACCGGCCAGGCGTTGCCCCGGCGCGGCGACGCCGCGCGGTAGAGGCCGCGCGCCGACCACGGCAGCGTGTAGCCGGCCGCCGGCCCCACCGCGAGCCCGCCGCCGAGGACCTCGGCCCAGGACCGCCCGCCGCAGACCGCGTACGAGCCGGCGGCGACGGCGAGCAGTAACGCCGGGACGACGATCCACTCCGCGGCGCGGACGGCCGCGGTCGCCGCCAGGCAAAGGGCGAGCAGCACGAACACGGCCCCGGTCCGGTTGAACCGGGAGCCGCCCTTGCGGGGGGAGCGCCGGACGAGCCGTCCCGCGGACCAGGCCGAGGCCCCCGCCACGTACGCGACGGCCGCGGCCGTGATGACGACCCCGACGCCGAACCGCCCGTCGCGCAGCGACGGCCCCACCGCGACGGCGCCGATCAGCCCGGCGATCGCCGTGCCGGCGGCCAGCGCGGGCGCCATCGGCAGCGCCGGCCGCTTCCAGGCCGCGATGGCCTTGTCCAGCTTGGTGGGCGTGTAGACGACCGGGGGCGGCGGCGGGTACCCCCGCGGGACGGGGT